>CALXBL010000023.1 GCA_944386525.1 uncultured Ruminococcus sp.
TATAGCTGGTCTTTCTTTATTATACCATTTCTATCAAAAAAAGCCAAGCGAATGCTTGACTTTTTCGACAGGCTGAGAACCGCTGTAATAACAGCAGTTCTATTTGTGATTATGCAGTTATCCGATAACTCCGGTAAATCCGCAGATCAGCACGACTATACCGATAAATATCCTATACCAACCGAAAACAGTAAAATCATGCTTGCGAATAAATTGCATCAAGAAGCGAATTATAATGATAGAAACTATGAATGCAGTTATCATGCCAGTGAAAAGCACTGCAAGTTCCATGCCTGTAAAATCGAAACCGTGTTTTACAAGCTTAAGCAGACTTGCACCTGCCATTACAGGAACGGCAAGGAAGAATGTAAACTCAGCAGCAGCAGTTCTTGATACGCCAAGGAGAAGTGCGCCGATAATAGTTGCACCGGAGCGTGATGTTCCGGGGAAGATAGCAGCAATAAGCTGGAATACGCCGATCATGAGAACTATTTTATAGCTCATCTCGTCAATTGAGTTGATCTTTGGAGTACGTTTTTTGTTCCAGCGCTCGATGAATATGAATGCTATACCCACAACGATAAGCATTATCGCAACAGTTGTGGCATTATAGAAAAGCTCAGTGAATAGATCGTCAAACAGAAGCCCTATAACAGCCGCTGGAATGCAGGCTACTATTATCTTTCCCCACATACTGAGGATATCTTTTCGCAGATACGAGCCAATTCCGCTCTGGGACAGAGATTTTGGGTTGCTTTTGATATTTACCGGGAAGAGTTGTTTCCAGTAGATGACAACGACCGCCAAGATAGCACCTAACTGTATAACAACGTCGAACATTTCCTTGAAGTCCTCGGACATATCAAGGTGCAAAAATTCGTCCACCAGAATAAGGTGACCTGTACTGCTGACAGGCAGCCATTCGGTTATACCCTCGACTATACCCAGGATAATAGCCTTTAAAATTTCAAATAAGTCCATAATACTGTTCCTTTCCAATATGATTACTATATATGTATATTTATGACTAATGTTTATTTTACCATAGATTTACGTGTACGTCAATTAGTAAACTGTATTTTTGACGTATTTTGTATCTGCTGTGAAAAAAAACGGATAACACTTGACAAAAGCTGAAAAGATGATATACTTAAATTAGAGTTAGTGCAGGCTATGAGTAAAGTCGGCACATTTGAGTACGCATCAGAATGAAAATTTGATGGGAGATGAATCCTATGAGTAACATCTGGCATGATATCAACCCTAAGCGGATTACTACGGAAGAATTCATGGCTGTAATTGAGATACCCAAGAACAGCAAGATAAAGTATGAGCTTAATAAGGACACCGGTATGCTTGAGATGGACCGAATTCTTCATACATCTACGCATTATCCGGCAAACTATGGTTTTATTCCCAGAACCTATGCAGACGACGGTGATCCGCTGGACGTGCTTGTTATCTGTTCGCAGACTCTGTTGCCGTTGACGTTGGTGCGCTGTTATCCGATCGGGGTGATACGAATGATCGACAACGGACATCTTGACGATAAGATTATAGCTATTCCATGCAACGATCCGACTTATAATTCATATGTTAACATCGACGAACTGCCAAGACATATCTTTGAAGAGATGGTTCACTTCTTCAAGGTGTATAAGGAACTTGAACATAAGTCTACTGCTGTGGACGAAATACAGGACGCAGTAGCTGCGAAGAAAATTATTGCAAACGATATCGAACATTATATTGATAAGTTCTGCAAATGATTTGATAGTCAGTAGTTTGACAGAATATTGATTGAAGGATTCCGGTATTGCCGGACGGAAGGAGAAAATTCATGGTTACATCATCAACAGCGTCAGATATTCTTTTTAATCCCGGAACAAGTGTTGCGCCTCTTGGTCTTATTGCAATGGAAGGTACTGAGGAACTGGGAAGTAAGATCGACCAGTACCTTATCCAGTGGGCAAAATTGGGCGGATACGATGTGGATACATTCCTCATTGAGTGTGAATGTCCGAGATTTTCATCCGGTGATGGAAAGGGACTTATCAAGTCCACCATACGCGGAAAGGATCTGTATATTCTGATCGATGTAGGCAACTATAACTGCAAGTATAAGATGTTTGGTTCAATGAACTCTATGTCTCCAGATGATCATTATCAGGATCTGAAGAGAATCATTCAGGCTGCAAGCGGTAAGGCTCACAGAATCAATGTTATTATGCCTATTCTCTACGGCGGCAGACAGCACAGAAGAAACTATCGTGAATCCCTGGACTGCGCTTGTGCACTTCAGGAACTGGAGAGAATGGGTGTAAACAACATAATCACATTCGATGCTCATGACCCGAGAGTTCATAATGCTATACCGCTTATGGGTTTTGACAACGTTATCCCGTCATATCAGGTGCTCAAGACCATGTTTAAGGAGATTCCGGATCTTCAGACAACACCAGAGAAATTTATGGTTATCAGTCCTGATGAAGGCGCACTAAACCGTAATATGTTCTATGCATCTGTACTGGGTGTACCTATGGGTATGTTTTATAAGAGAAGAGACTATTCCGTTATCATCAGCGGCAGAAATCCTATCGTAGCTCACGAATATCTGGGTAACTCTGTTGAGGGTATGGACGTATTTATTGCTGATGATATCATATCATCGGGTGATTCCATGCTTGATATTGCCGTTGCTCTCAAGAAACGCAAGGCAAAGAGAGTATTTTGCTATGCTACTTACGGTTTGTTTGTAAATGGTCTTGAGGTATTTGACAAGGCATATGCCGATGGCTATGTTGACGCTGTATTCGGTACAAACCTCACATATCGTTCCGAGGAACTGCTAAGGAGAGAATGGTTCCACGAGGTTGACTGTTCAAAGTATATTTCCTATTTTATTTCCGCACTGAACCATGACGCCTCCATCGGAAATATCATCGACCCCAATCAGAAGATTAAAGCTCTGCTTGAAAGCAGAAACAAGCAGCAGTAATACTTGACAATTCTGCGGATATCTGTTATACTTTATAAGGCGTTGAGCGGAATGACTGTGTGGATCGTTTTTCAGAGAGGATGCGGTTGGTGAGAGCATCCGGCGTACAACAGGTGCTACCCGTGAGCCTTTCCGGGAAACCGGAACGTAAGCTCTGCGTTAAAGGCATTGAGGGAAATGTACTTGGCATTTCTGAATTTGGGTGGTAACACGAAAGTCTTCGTCCCATTATGGCGGCGAGGGCTTTTTCTGCTTTTTTACGGGATATTCCCGAAACTATTTTTTGAAAAGGAGCATTATAACAATGCAGTGGCAAGGATTAAACGAACTCAGAGAAAAGTACCTTTCATTTTTTGAAAGCAAGAATCATACACGGCTGCCTAGTTTTTCATTGGTACCACAGGGAGATAAGAGCCTTCTGCTCATTAATTCCGGTATGGCACCGCTTAAGAAATATTTTCTCGGACAGGCTGTTCCTCCGAATGTGAGAGTTACAACTTGTCAGAAGTGTATCCGTACACCCGATATTGAGCGTGTGGGTCAGACTGCACGTCACGGCACATATTTTGAAATGCTGGGTAACTTCTCCTTCGGCGATTACTTCAAGAAGGAAGCTATCACATGGGCATGGGAGTTCTTCACAGAGGTACTTGAAATTCCTGCTGAAAAGCTGTACATCTCCGTGTTCAAGGAAGGCGATGAGGCTGACGATGAGGCATACGATATATGGACAAAGAACGTTGGTGTAGATCCGTCTCATATGGTATATTTTGGCAGAGGTGATAACTTTTGGGAACATGGTTCGGGTCCTTGCGGTCCCTGTTCTGAGATATACTTCGACAGAGGCCCTGAAAAGGGCTGCGGTAAGCCTGATTGTAAAGTAGGCTGCGACTGCGACCGATATGTTGAGGTATGGAACTTAGTATTCAGCCAGTTCGACAGCGACGGCAACGGTCACTACACCGAAATGGAAAGCAAAAATATTGATACAGGTATGGGTCTTGAGCGTCTTGCTTGTGTAATGCAGGGCGTTGATAACCTGTTTGAAGTTGATACAGTACAGAATATCATGAATCATGTATGCAGAATTGCAAATGTGAAGTATCATACAGATGAAAAGACTGATGTTGCTCTTCGTGTAATTACTGACCACATAAGAAGCACCACATTCATGGTGGGTGATGGCGTTATGCCGTCAAATGAGGGCAGAGGATACGTCCTGAGACGTCTGCTCCGTCGTGCTGCAAGGTTTGGCAGAATACTTGGCGTTAAAGAACCGTTCCTCTATCAGGCATGCGAGACAGTTATTGCTGAGAATAAGACTGCATATCCTGAACTGGAAGAAAAGAAGAATTATATCTGCAAAGTCATCAGAAACGAGGAAGAATCCTTTGCAAAGACTGTTGACAACGGCTTTGCACTGCTCACAAACGTTCTTGATACTCTGGAGGCAAACGGAGGCAAGGTCGTTGCAGGTGAGGATGTATTCAAGCTTTCCGACACATACGGTTTTCCGATCGACCTGACATTAGAAATCGCTGCTGAAAGAGGCTTTGAGATCGATCGTGCCCGCTATGACGAGCTGGTAAAGGAACAGCGTCAGAAAGCAAGAGAAGATCACCTTGCTAAGGCAGGCTCATCATGGGCAGACAACAGTGTAAAGCTTGATACAGCTGCTACAATATTTACAGGCTATACTGATTTCACAGCTGAAACAAAGGTAGTTGCAATTATAAAGGATCAGCAGCCTGCTGATGTTATCAGTCAGGGCGAGCAAGGTATTATCGTTCTGGAAAAGACTCCGTTCTATGCTGAAAGCGGCGGACAGGTCGGCGATACAGGTGCTATATCAACACCAAGCAGCACATTTGCTGTACAGACTACAAATAAAAATGAGGACGGTCACTATCTCCACATTGGTACAATGGAGGAGGGCGAACTGAGAGTTGGCGATACTGTTTCTGCTGCTATCGATGTTGAGGATAGAGAGTCTACAATGCGCAACCACACAGCTGCTCACCTTCTGCAGGCTGCGCTGAGAGAAGTTCTGGGCGATCATGTTCATCAGGCTGGTCAGCTTGTAAATTCTTCAGCCTGCCGTTTTGACTTTTCACACTTTGCTGCTCTTACAGCTGAGGAGATTGATGCTGTTGAAAATATCGTAAATAAGAAGATACTGTCTGCTATTCCCGTTATCATGAAGGAAATGCCTATTGAAGAGGCTAAGAATCTGGGTGCAATGGCACTGTTCGGCGAGAAATACGGCGATGTGGTACGTGTGGTATCTGCCGGTGATTTCTCCGTTGAATTCTGCGGAGGTACTCATATTGCTAATACATCTCAGATAGGACTGTTCCGCATAGTATCCGAAAGCTCAGTAGCATCAGGTGTACGACGTATTGAGGCTGTAACAGGCACAGGCGTACTTAAATTGTTGGCATCATACAAGAACAGCATGAATACTGCTGCAAAGGCTCTTAAGCTCAGCAATGCTGCCGATGTCGCTGATAAGTGCGCTTCTCTCTTGGCTGAACTGAAGGAGAAGGATCGCCGTATTGAAGAACTGAACCAGAAGCTCTCTGATATCAAGATGGGCGCTATTTTCGACAATGCAAATATGGTAGGGGATATCAAGGTGGTATCTGCTATGATGGACGGCACAACTGCTCAGATGCTCCGTAAGATGGGCGATAATATTAAGAGTATGGATACACCTGTTGTTGCAGTTATCGCAGGCGTTTCCGACGACAAGGGCAACATGGTATGCGCTTGCTCAAAGGCTGCTCAGGCAAAGGGCGCACACGCAGGAAAGATCGTTCAAAGAATTGCTGCTATAACAGGCGGAAAGGGCGGCGGACGTCCTGATTCAGCTATGGCAGGCGTAGGTCAGACCTATATGATAGACGAGGCTCTTATGTCTCTTGAAAGCATTGTAAAAGATATGATCCAGAAATAAGGAGGTATTATCATGGAGAACTGTCTGTTTTGTAAAATATCTGCTGGAGAGATTCCGAGCACAAAGGTTTATGAAGACGAAACTGTCTATGTATTCAAGGATATAGCACCTATTGCACCGGTGCATTATCTGCTTATACCTAAGGAGCACATCTGCTGTGCGGCTAAGATAACACCCGATAATTCTGCTGTAGTTGGTCACATCTATGAGGTTGCAGCTAAGATAGCAGAGCAGGAGGGTCTTACGAGCGGCTATCGTATAGTAACAAACTGTGGTGAGGACGCAGGTCAGACTGTATTCCATCTACATTTTCATATGCTTGCAGGCGTGAAGATGGGCTGGGGCAAGGAAGTACTTTGATTTAACTGATTAGAAGAGGATATAAAAAAATGAAGCGGAAAATGGTTGCTATCGGGATATCTTACATCTTGGGGCTGTTTTTTGCTTCATTTTTGTCACAGGAGAGATTCTGGATAGCTGCGGCGGTAGGAACGATAGTATTTATGCTGCTTTTGCTGACAAAAGCCTTTACACCAAAAGTACTGCTTGTATCGGCAGTATTCTTTTTCACAGGAGCGTTGCAGTATGCTGGATATACTGTAAATACATATATACCCATAACGTCTCTTGCCGGAGAGAAATCAAGCTTTTATGGCAAGATATCTTCTTCTGAGGTCTATGACGGAGATTATGCCTCCTATATTGCTGAAGGTACTTTTTCTGATGGTACAGAGGCATCTGTTTTGTGCTTTACCGAAAATTATAACTGTCGGTATGGGGATTACATCAAGATATCGGGGACTTTTTCAGTGCCAGATAAAACATATCTCTACGATGGCAAGGAATACTATAAGGGTCAGTCTGTATTTTTAGAGGCGGACTCAGACTGTGAATATGCGGTTATATATGTTGACGAATGTCAGATTATCCGTAAAATAGCAGAATACCGTGATAGGATACAGCGGAGAATATACAGTCTCAGCGGCAGGACGGGCGGAAGTCTTACGGCAGCTATGCTTTTTGGGGATAAGAGTGCACTCGATGAAAGCGTTGAAAGCTCATTCTATCACACAGGACTTGGACCCATGCTTTCGGTTTCTGGCTTTCATCTGGTTATTTTCAGCGGTATATGCAATGTTATCGGCAGAAGAACTCGTATGCAGCGTATATTGCAGTTTCTGATAACTGCTGTTCTTACGGTGTTGTTCACACTTGTATCAATGTGGCCGATATCTGTTCTGAGAGCAGGAGTTATGCTGCTCGTGAGCAGGGGAGCGTGTCTCTTTTTTCGCAGCTCAGATTCGCTCAGCTCTCTTTGTCTTACTGTAGTTATCATGACATGTGTACAACCCTATCTTATACACAATGTGGGGTTTTTGCTTTCTGTTGCAGGCACATTCGGAGTAAGCAGCTTTGCTCCATGGATAATGTATAAACTTCCGCTTTGCGGCTGGTCTGGCGGTATTATCAGGACATCATTTTCGGCTGCACTTGTAACTCTGTGCACATTGCCTATATGTATCTGCTGTTTTTCGGAGACATCGCTTCTTGCACCAATCTCAAACGTGATATTTGCCCCTATGTGCGTAGTTATAATGTTCTGCGGAATTATAATATTCTTTTTTGGAGGCGCAGGCGGAATATCTCATGTGTGCGGATATATTATTGATATAATAAGCACACTGCTTGTGGACTGGATGAGATGGATTGAGCTGAATATGCCTGTTTCATATCCATGCGGCTGGAACTCACTTCATGCGGCAGCTTGTATTTTATCAGCTATGGTAATAGTGATTTACCTTATATCCAGGAGCAGGAAGTTTGTGTGTGTTGCGTGTGCTTTTTCAGTGTTTATTATGGCCGCAGGACAGTATATATGTAAAAATCAGTTCCGTGACAGCCTGCGAATTTTCATACTTGGACGTAAAGATGAGCAGGTGATAGCTGTTTCCTATAATGGAAGAACTGATGCAGTTGACATTACAGGCGACCGAAAGAATGGAGATTATCTTTTTTCGTTCCTGGAGAAGTACGGGATTAGCAGCTTGCAGAGTCTTTACATAGGAAATAATGTCAATGCCGCTGCTGTCGTGTATAATGATCTGCTATATTCCTATGATGTCGAATGTGTTATGTCAAGTACGGAAAGTGAATTTTCAAATGAAATGCGAATATGTTCACAGCCTTTGATAATAACAGATCATTATCGTATTGAATCACCTGATTACACAATATCAATAGAAGATGACAATTTTCTGATAGAGGCATACGGCAGGCTCATATTTATATCACCTGATGAGCCTTACGATAACGTACAGACCTCATGTGATTACGGGGTATTTACCATAAACAGACAAAAGGCGGTATTTGATATGTCAGGTGAAGGTGGAGAAGATGTTATATCTTACGGCAATAATATGGAAATAATAATTCATGCCGACGGGAGTGTGGAAGTAAGGAGGCTTGACTGATGGCAGTTACAGATGTTAAAAGCGTTGCGGCTCAGATAAAACGGGGAGAGCTTAGCCGCGTGTATTATATCTATGGTGCAGATATCGTACAGGTAGAAACCCTGACAAAGCAGCTTATCCGCAAGGCTACAGGCGGCAATGAGGATGTGGCGCTGTCTAAATACGAGGGAAACGACGTTGATATGAACGAGCTTTCTGATGCAGCAGCCATGTTTCCTATGATGGCTGATTATAACTGTATATGGCTGCACGACTTCAATGCTGAGAAGTGCCGTGAGGATCAGCTTAAAAAGCTTATGGATATATGTGATGACGCAGGTGAACAGACAGTTATAATTTTCAGTGTAACAGGATTCGACGTAAAGGACGGCAAGAAAATACCTACTCCCAAGAATAAAAAGCTCATTGACAAGATATCAAAGACAGGCACGGTCTGTGAGGCTGCTCAGCGCACATTTGCTGAAATAGCAAAGTGGCTTATGGGTCTTGCGCAGAATAGCGGCTGTACGCTCCAAAGACGTGAGGCAGAAACTCTTGCTGCAAGATGTATGGGAAATACTGTAAGGCTTAAAAGTGAAATAGAAAAGCTTTGTGCATATGCCGGTAGAGGAGAGATAACCGACCAGATGATAACCGATCTTGTTGCACCCTCTGTCGAGACTACTGTATATGCACTTGCAAGGGCAATAGTCTCTTTAAAGCCGCAAGCTGCCATGGCAGAGCTTGATCGTCTGTATTCAATGCGCACTAGCAGAACGTTTATAGTCCATGCAGTTGCCACAGGATTTATGGATCTTTACAGAGCAGCTATCGCATGGCGAAGCAATCACTCTATGGAGGATATGAAAAAGGACTTTGGATACAAGTTTGACTTTGTAGTTAAGAATGCGTTCAGAGACTGCCGTAATATACAGCCTGAGCAGCTCCGTGCGTGTATTACAGTGCTTCGTGACCTTGAGCAGAAGCTCAATTCATCGGCGGCAGATGAACGTATCCTTCTTGAATCTGCAATAGTGAAGATGCTTGAAATAGCCTCGGGCAGAATGGAGCTTTCGTTATGATAAAGATAAAACAGGCTATCGTAGTTGAGGGTAAGTATGACAAGATAAAGCTTGCATCCATAGTTGACGCAGTTATAATCGTAACAAATGGTTTCAGGATATATAAAGATCCTGAAAAGCTTGCGCTTATAAGATATTATGCCTCTACTACAGGAATAATTATCCTTACCGACTCTGACAGAGCAGGGTTCAGGATACGCAATTACATAAAGGGAGCCGTAAAGAACGGGAAGGTGTATAATGTATATTCTCCCGATATATACGGCAAGGAGAGCCGTAAGGAAAAGGCATCTGCTGAGGGCAAGCTTGGAGTTGAGGGGATAGATACCGGACTGCTTTTAGAGGCTTTCAAAAAGGCAGGGATCACCGCCCATGATTCAGAGCCTCCTGCAGATCCGATAACAAAAGCTGATCTGTTTGAGCTTGGACTTTCCGGCTGCTCCAACAGCAGTGAGATGAGAAAAATCCTGCAAAAACACCTTGGACTGCCGGAGCTTTTATCTGCTGCCTCGCTATTGGAGGTGCTCAATACGATGATGACTTTAGACGAGCTTGCTGAACTGCTAGGCAGGCTCTTCCCCGAAGGAAAGGAGTGATATGAGCTGTTTACAAGCCTTACTTTTATATGTATTTTTCTTCCTCTAACAATAACCATATATTGGGTTGTGCCTAAAAAGGCAAAGCAGAGTGTATTCATTGTGTTCAGCATCATTTTTCTTGTGATGACTGATGTTTTATCAGCTGCTGCTATGGGAGCTCTGACGATCATTACGATAGGATTCGGACGAGCAAGCAAAGGACTAAGAAAAAAACATAGGTTTTTATTTATACTGCTTACATTTCTGCTCATATTTATATATGGCGTGGTATTTGTTGCGTGGAGTTACTACTCGGCAGATAAGTATGGACAGGCCGGCTCCTTTATGCAATATTGTCCCATAGGAATGGCATTTTTCTTCCTTCAGGGTATACGATTCACATTGGATGTCTTTAGCGGACGAATAAAGGATTCTGAATCTATAAAGGATACAGCAGCATACCTTTTATTCTATCCAAGGCTTGCAATGGGACCTGTACAGTCATACACAGAGCATAAGTTCATGCTCAGGAATGCTGTTATATGCAGTGAAAGGCTTGGAGAAGGACTGTGTCTGTTTGTGCTTGGTCTGTCAAAAAAGCTTCTTATAGCTGATACTATAGGACTTGCTTTCACATCACTTTATCATACTGAAGAACGGCTTTCTATAGCCATGTCGTGGATAAAAGTTCTTGCTTTTTCCCTTCAATTTTACTTTACAGTATCAGGTTACGGCAATATGGCGAAGGGTATAGCTTTATGCTACGGCTGCCGATTGCCAGACAGCTACAGGAAACCTATGGTTTCAGGCTCGCTTGTACGATTTGCAGCTGAGTGGAATATAACTGTTGTTTCATGGTGCAGATTATGCTTTTTGCCGCTGCTGAGAAATCAGGGTATAAAACAAATGCTTGGGATAATGTTCACCTGGATGCTGCTTGGATTATGGTATTCTCCTTTGCCGCATATGGCAGTGTGGGGACTCTGGATGGGTGCATGGATATGGCTTCACCAGTATACCATAAAGAAACATTGGCATATACCATCTGTATTTAATGTCTTTATTTTTATTGTTGTAACATTTTTTGGCTGGACATTCTTCTCGGCAGATTCATTTGCCGAGGGCGTTTCGGGACTCATGCAGCTTCTTGGCAGCGGTAAGAGTCTTGTCAAGCTGGAAGATATGTATTATATCCGCAGCGGAGGGCTTATACTGCTTATAGCGCTATGCAGTGCAACTGGCTGCTTTAATAAGCTTATGGTTCGTATAAAGAGAATACCTATCCTGGCAAAAGCAATTGAGTTTCTTGCAATTCCGGTTCAGCTGATATTGTTTATATTGTGTGCAGCAGTTCTTGCCACTCAGATGGATGTATCAGCTTTACAGTGGAAAGGAGCACTCATATGAGAAATAAGTTTTCAGCGTGGATATTGCTTCTTGTACTTCATATGGGTATGGCGTGGTTTTTGATAGCAGCAGTGAAGCTGATAATTTCAGGCGGAGAGGTGAATGGGATAACAGGCATAACATCCGGCTGGGAGGCAGCTGACTCAGTTGTTGACGATATGCTTCCTGCCCGTGACAAGGCTGTCAGACTCAGGACAGATATTTCCCTTGCTATGGGCAATGAGAAGATAGGTGATATATATATCAGCGAGGAGCGTCTGCTCCGTGAACCTGATGTTCTCGATGAAACTGAAGTAAGCCGTACTGCTCAGTATATCAACAGCTTTTACAGGGAGCATTCAATTCCGACTTGTATAACAGTATTTCCTGCCGCTGCTGAAATATATACTGATTGTCTTCCGGAATACGCAAATGTGCCATCACAGCTTGAAGCGATAGATAGTTTTTACGAGCAGACCGATGCCAAAATACGCACAGTTGATGCTAATCATGTGTTAAGTACCTTTAAAGATGACTATATTTATTATAGAACTGATTCAAGATGCACCGTATACGGAACTTATAACGTCTACAGAAGTCTGATTCGGAAAATGGGGTATTATCCGGTTTCTTACGATAGCTGGACAATATCCCATGTAAAAAATGATATGAGAGGAGATCTTTACCAGACGTGTTTGTACGACGGTCCAACGCCTGATATACTTGATGTATATACGTGTGAAAACAGCAGTGAGATTTTATCTATGAGATCATTTGACGGGGAAAACTGGTCGGACAGCAGCTTTTACTGTGCAGCTGCTCTTGAGTCAGAAAATGCAGCAGAATTTTATATGGGCAAGCCAGTGCTTTTAACAAGTATAGAGACAGATGTTGAAAATGGGAAAAAGCTGCTTGTATTTAAGGATACATTCTGTGATAGTATGCTGCCATTTTTTACACAGCATTATGCATATATAGATATAGTTGACATGAGCTGTATAGATAAACCTATCACAGAAATTGTCGAGCCATCTGATTACCAGCAGGTACTTATAATGTGCGAAGCCGATTCTATCAATAACAGCACATATTTTTCATATATGGCAGAATAGGGGGCAGAGGCAAATGATTGATCTTCATCTTCACAGCACCTGTTCGGACGGACAGGATACACCTGAGGAGCTTGTGCAGCGTTGCTTTAATACAGGAATAACAACAATGGCTCTTACTGACCACGACACCATAAATGGTCTGACAAGGGCAAAAGGAGCGGCTGAAAGGCTTGATGTGGAATTTATAAACGGTATTGAGATAAGTGTTCAGGGAGGCAGGGAACTGCATATTCTCGGATACGGCGTGGATGAAAATAGCCAGGAGCTTAAAAAATTTTATGAGGATAACCGCATTCACCGTATTGAGAGACGTGACAGGCTTATAAAACTTTTCAACAGAGCGGGTATACCTATAACTCTTGAAAAAATATGTGAAGTGAATGATGGCAAGAGTACAGGCAGACCTCACATCGCAAGGACGCTTGTGGAGATGGAGTATGCTCATGACGTGCAGGACGCCTTTGACAGATATCTGCGCCAGCCTGAATATTACTGTGCAGAAAGACCTAAACCAACAGCTTGTGATGGTATAGGTATGATAGTTCGTGCTGGAGGATTGCCGGTACTTGCACATCCATATTTGCTGGGACTTGATGACAATGCTTTGCGCCGTCTTATCAAAAAACTGATGTCTTATGGTTTGCAGGGCATGGAGTGCTATTATAGCAAGCACACACCTGAGGCCTCTCGTTATTATAGAGGGATAGCCGATGAATACGGACTCATATCCACGCTTGGTTCAGATTATCATGGTCCTGATATAAAGCCTGAAATTCAGCCGGGGACAGGCTGTGACGGTTCGCTTGAAAGGTTTGCCTGTTTTGGTGAGGAAATAAAAGAAAAACTCCTGCAAAAAATAAAGGAGTTTCATAAATAGTAAAAAGGGAGCTGTTGAAAGTTTAACAGCTCCCTTAATGATTTAGGTGTCATTTTTCTGTTCCGGCAATATAAAGGTAATGGCCTGTCTTAGATTCCTGATCACATTTATCTTTTCGCATCCGCCGTATTCTCCGTCGGCAGTCCACGGAACAGCTTCATCTTCAAGGCAGGTCACCTTTATCTCTGATGCACGAAAGTAGGTAAAATATTCTTTTTCAGCACCAAGTTCGAAGTTAGTAAGACCGGTAATGATATGCTGCAGATCAATGAGACTTCTGGGCTTGTGTATAAGTGTTACTTCAAACAGTCCGTCATCCTTTTCAAATTCTGGCAGAGACAGCAGCTTTGCAACAGAAGTAGTATTTGTAATCATCCCGTAGATGAAATCATCCTCAATAATCTTATCATCATATTCAATGCGCATTCTGCTGGTCTTGATTTTGGTGAGGCTCATCATGCCGCTTAAAATATATGCAGTGTGGCCAAGAACATTTTTAATATTCTGGTCGGTTTGGTACGCCACTTCAGTAAAAGCGCCGAATGCAGCAATATAGGTAAAATGTCTGCTGTCGATCATACCTATATCACAGGGTTGAGGCGTGCCGTTAATTATGGTTTCCACAGCGTCTGTAATGTTCTTTGGTATGTTTAGGCTTCTTGCAAAATCATTTGTAGAACCAGTGGGGATATATCCTATAGGCAGTGGTTTTTCAGCTTGCATACAGCCATGTATTACTTCATTCAGAGTTCCGTCGCCGCCGCAGCAGACGATAACATCAAACCCGACAGTACAGGCATATTTTGCTGCCTTTGTGCCGTCGCTTTTGCACTGGGTTGTATGAACTGTGACCTCAAAACCAGCTTGAGTAAACCGGTCGATTATTTTAGCAAGCTGTGCACCTACACTTGCTTTTCCGGACAGCAGATTGCATATGAGATAGATCTTTTTCATACTACACCTCCGACTAAGATGGCTGGTTTATTATTTCTGGAAATTCTCTTTCCGTATCATTGCACGCTTGATCTTTCCACCGAGAGTTTTTGGAAGTTCGTCAACGTATTCAATGATACGAGGATATTTGTATGGTGCGGTATTCTTCTTTACGAAGTCCTGAAGCTCTCTTGTGAGGGCATCGCTGGGTTTATATCCCTTAGCGAGCACGATAGTAGCCTTAACGACATTGCCTCTGATAGGGTCGGGAGCCGCTGTGATAGCACATTCTACAACAGCAGGATGTGCAACGAGTGCGCTTTCAACCTCGAATGGACCGATACGGTAGCCGGAACATTTAATAACGTCATCGTTTCTGCCAACGAACCAGTAGTAGCCGTCCTCATCTGGTTTGAAAACGTCGTGAGGGCAGTATTCGCCGCCGCCCAGGACTTCCTGCGACATTTCAGGATTCTTGTAGTATCCGGTGAACAGACCAGTCGGATAATAGCGGCTGAGGTTACAAATAGTGAGGACGCCTGTTTCATGAGGCAGAGCCTCATTGCCCTCGTCGGTGATAAGGTGGATATCATAAAGAGGTGAAGGCTTGCCAGTTGAACCGGGCTTTGGCTTTATCCACGGGAAGTTGGCGATAAGTACAGTGCCCTCTGTTTGACCGAAACCTTCTCTTATCTCCTTGCCGGTGAGACGTTTCCACTGATTGAAAACCTCAGGATTGAGAGGTTCGCCGGCAGTGGCGAAATTCCTTACGCTTGAAAGGTCGTATGATGCAACGTCCTCCTGCAGCATAAAGCGGTACATAGTAGGTGGAGCGCAGAATGTTGTAAGTCTATATTTTTCTATTATACCCAACAATTTTGTGGGGACAAACTTTAAAAAGTCGTAGCAGAAGATAACAGCGCCGCATATCCACTGACCGTAGATCTTACCCCAGCCGAACTTGGCCCATCCGGAGTCTGATACGCTCATATGGAGCTTATTCTCTTCAACTTGCTGCCAGTACTTGGCTGTTACAATATGTCCCAGAGGATGAGCGTGGTTATGCTGAACCATTTTTGGATTGCCTGTAGTACCTGATGTGAAGTATACCAAAGCAATCTCGTCGGCTTTGGTAGCGTCAGCTCCGGTAGGACGTGGAAATTCCTCAGAGAAACCTTCTATTTCCTCAGAATATGTTCTCCAACCATCACGTTTTCCTGCAACGATTATTTTATTCTGAATGGTTGGAACTTCATTTTCGGCAGCTTCTACCTGTTCCAGGACATATTTGTCATCAACGCATATGATAGTATTGATGTTAGCGCTGTTTCCACGGTAAACAAGGTCTTTCTTCGCAAGCTGCAAAGAGCCTGGAATGAGTACAGCGCCTATTTTATGGAGTGCAGTTGCGCACACCCAGTATTCCCAGCGCCGGCGGAGTATCAGCATTACAACGGTGCCCTTTTTGATGCCAAGACTTTTGAAAAAGTTGGCAGTCTTATTTGAGAGCCTGGAGATGTCAGTAAATGTAAGGCGCTTTTCTTGGCCTTCATCGTTGCACCAGACCAGAGCCATTTTTTCAGGCTCCTGCTGAGCCCAGGCATCTACAATATCAAAACCGAAGTTAAAATCCTCCGGAATGTTTACACGGTAGTTTTCTTTGAAATCCTCGTAGCTGTCGAATTCTATGCGAGGCAAAAACCTATCAAGCAGCATTGGTATACACGTCCTTTTCTTAATTTAATATAGTCGGGAAAAAGCGGCTATACAAATTAAGTATACTATATATTAAGAGAAATGTCAAGCAATATATTGATGTGGTGCTATGTTAAAGCGCAGGGTGTTGCAGGGGCAATTCTTAGTTTTTTATAATAACTTTCATTCATGGTAAATAAATACGAAAAATTCATTCAATGGAGACAAGGTTTGTGCAGTCATCTAAAATTCCGCAGGACTACGTAAAATCCCTTTATTTTGGAATAAAAATACAATATAATATATAGTGTGCAAAGCACCATTATAAATACAGACTAAAGGAGAGGAATAGTTTGAAAAGAGCAATACATAGAGCGGCTGGTATTTTTGCGGCTGCAATTCTTAGCGTCGGCTGTATATCGGGCAGCATGACGGCATATGCCGGGCAGCAGCTTGGACAGACGGATTTTGAAAGTGGCGCAGGTCTGCCGTGGCACGTTTGTGAATCTGCTCCGGGTGAGATGGAGTTTGCCATCAAGGACGGTCAGTATGAGATAACGATCGTAAATCCGGGCGGAGCATCAAACGGCGGCGAGGACAGATGGGACTGTCAGTTTCGGCACAGAGGTCTTACTCTTGTATCCGGCTGCACATATGAGGTTTCATTCGATATTACAGCAAGCAATAATTGTACCTACTATACAAAGATTGGCGATATGTCTGAGCCGTATGCTGAGGACTGGCACGGCAATCCCGATGACGGTTCATTTGACGGATACTGGAATGTACAGCAGCTCGAAGCAAATCAGAAAACTACTGTAAAGGGTACGTTTACCGCAAAGAGAACTGCTGAGGTGGAATGGGCTTTCCACATTGGCGGTGACACTGTTCCAGCAGGTACAGTTTTTATATTCGACAACATGAGTCTTAACTGTGCAAACAGCAGTGAATATGACTATGTTCCTGCTGAGGAGTGGAACAGAGCTGCTATTGTAACCAATCAGGTGGGATATTTTACAGGTGCAGCCAAGAAAGCTACATGGATAACAGAAAACCAGAGCATCGAGAAATTTCAGGTGCTCGACAGTTCCGGCAATACTGTGTTTGAAGGTGAAACTCAGCCTATGGGTACTGATGCAGATTCTGGCGACTCTGTACAGGTCATAGATTTCTCTGAATTTAAAGAGCCCGGCACATATACTCTTAAAGCAGGCGATTCGATGAGTCGTGAATTCACAATAGGCGGTACTGATACATACTCCGGTATGATGTACGATGCGCTTAACTATTTCTATCAGAACAGAAGTGCCATTGAGATCGAAAGTCAGTACATCACATCTGGCGATGCAGCAGCTCTTGCCCATGCGGCAGGACATACAAGCGACGTTGCAAGGATCACAACCGACTGGAATGATGTAAACAGCAATGGCGGCACTCAGGACGTAACAGGCGGCTGGTACGATGCAGGCGATCATGGTAAGTATGTTGTAAACGGCGGTATATCTGTATGGCTCATGCAGAATCAGTTTGAACGTGCAGTGGGTACCGATTCTGAGGCTGCATATGCAGACGGCAGTATGAGTCTTCCAGAAAATACAAACGGCTATCCCGACCTGCTTGACGAGGCACGCTGGGAGATCGAGTGGATGCTTAAAATGAGGGTACAGGACGGAGAATACAAAAACATGGTGTATCACAAAGTCCACGACATAAAGTGGACAGCTCTTGGCCTTGCACCGGCAGATGATACCGAGGAGCGTATCATTAAGCCGCCAACGACTTGTGCTACGCTCAATCTGGCGGCAGTATGTGCTCAGTCGGCACGTCTGTGGGAGACTTACGATCCGGCTTTCTCAACACAGTGCCTTGATGCTGCAAAGGCGGCTTACGAGGCGGCAAAGGCTAATCCGGATATGTATGCTCCTCTTGACCAGTCGGTAGGCGGCGGTGCTTACGGTGATGATGATTCTTCAGATGAATTCTATTGGGCAGCGTGTGAGCTGTTTATAACTACCGGAGACAGCGCATATTATGATGATATGAAAAAGTCTGAATGGTTCCTGAAAGTTCCCACATCTCTTGCAAGCGGTGAAACTGATGGTGTTGTAGGCAGCTTTGACTGGGGCAACACAGCAGCTCTTGGCAGCCTTGGCCTTGCAACGAAAATAGATTCACTCGATTCAGGTGATGCAGATGCTCTGAAGAGTGCTTTCACATCTGCTGCTGATACATATATCACTCTTGAATCTGAACAGGGATATGGTCAGCCTTATGGTGCAAGCAAGATAAGCTACAACGATTCCACAATTGGCTATGTATGGGGTTCCAACTCATTTGTGGCAGATAATGCGATAGTGATTGCAGCGGCGTATAGTCTTACGAACGACAGCAAATATATGAATGGTGTAGTAAGTGCATTTGACTATCTTCTTGGACGCAATCCTATGGACTACAGCTATGTTACAGGTTACGGTGACCATGCAGCTGAAAATCCTCACCATAGATACTGGTGTGCGCAAGCTGTGGAGGGATTCCCGTCAGCACCTGCAGGCGTACTTGTGGGCGGACCTAACTCAGGTATGCAGGACCCATGGGTAATGGGTTCAGGCTGGGTGAAAGGAGAGATTGCTCCGGCTAAGTGCTACATGGACCATGTTGAGGCTTGGTCTGTAAATGAGTGTACTATCAACTGGAACGCACCACTGGCTTGGCTGACAGGTTTTGTATGCGAGAATAATGGTGGTATCAAGGCTGGCGCTGTAAGTGCGGCTACACCTGATTCTGAAAAGGCTGAGAATACAGCTGAACCGTCTGTTTCGGACAAAGCTTCAGACGGATATGACGGCAGCGTTGCAAGTTCTGCATCTGTCTCAGGCAGCGGTGAGGGCTTTCCTATGAAGACTGTTATCATTCTGGCAGCTTGTCTTGTTGGGCTTATTGCAGTGGAGGTTTTGATATACAAGATTATCAAGCTTAACAGAACTAAGTAAAGGTACATGAAATGAGAGAAAATATATAAGGAGGCATATTATGAAATTTGATTTTACTTATTATAATCCCACAAAAATCTATTTTGGCAGAACGGCTATTGACAACCTTGCTCCGGAGCTTGAAAAGTACGGCGAAAACGTACTGCTTGTCTATGGCAAGGCTTCTATTAAGAAGATCGGACTTTATGATAAGGTTATGGAAATACTTTCTGATTGCGGCAAAAAGGTCGTTGAACTTTCCGGTATCAAGTCAAACCCAACCTACGCTCAGATGATGGAGGGCGCAAGACTTGTACGTGAAAATAATGTGGATCTCATCCTTGCAGTAGGCGGAGGGTCTGTTATCGACTGTTCCAAGGGAATTTCAGTATCAGCATATTGTTATGGTGATCCATGGGAACGCTATTGGATCAATGGTGAACAGGTTGACAATAGAATTGTTCCCGTTGCAAGTATTCTAACTATGGCAGGGACAGGCTCTGAGATGAACGGCGGTTCTGTTATTACCAACGAGGATAAAATGCTGAAAAATGGCAGGGTTTTCGGACCGGAGGTTTATCCAAAGTTTTCGCTGCTCAATCCGGAATATACGGTTTCTGTTCCTAAATATCAGATGGTAAGCGGAGTTTTTGATATTATGTCTCATCTTATGGAGCAGTATTTCAGCGGTGATGACGACAATACAACTGACTACCTGATTGAGGGCGTGTTGGATTCTCTTATAAATGCGACTCGAAAAGCACTTAAAGATCCTGAAGACTACGAGGCACGAAGCAACATTATGTGGTGTGCAACTCTGGGACTCAATACGGTTACAGGTCTTTCCAAAACTCAGGACTGGGAAGTGCATATGATAGAGCATCAGGTAGGCGCATATACAGATTGTGCGCATGGTGTGGGACTTGCTATCGTATCTGTCCCGTATTATAAGCATATTTATAAGTATGGTATTGATAAGTTTGTACGCTATGCGAAGAAGGTCTGGGGAGTTGATACAGACTCTATGACAAAGGAAGAAGCGGCGCTTGCCGGGATTGAAAGGCTGGCTGAGTTTATACGGGAGATGGGGATACCCACGACCCTTCGTGAGATCGGTGCATCTGAAGAAATGCTGCCGCTTATTGCCAATTCTACCGTGCTTGGAGGCGGATATAAGATCCTTGATGCACAGGAGATACTTGATATTCTTAAGGAGTGCTATTAACATGACAAACAGCGGTATCTATATACGGATATCGCTGTTTTTCGTGTTGCATATCTTTATATTTTTAGTATATTTTCAATGTTTTAAGTACGACTTTTATATCTGACAAAAAGTGTACTGCACAGCAAAAAACACGTAATTCTGAGAAAAAACTGAAATTACGTGTTTTTTGCGTTTTAAATCTCTGGCGGACAGAGAGGGATTCGAACCCTCGATACGCTATTAACGTATACACGAGTTCCAGTCGTGCGCCTTAGACCAGCTCAGCCATCTGTCCACAATATAAAATTACCCCTTTTGTAAAAAGGGGTTTGGTGCGAGCGACGGGACTTGAACCCACACGTCGTTTCCAACACTAGCACCTCAAGCTAGCCTGTCTGCCTATTCCAGCACGCTCGCATTCAACTTGATTATTATACCATATTACCTGAAACTTGTCAAGTGTTTTTCGAAAAAATATTTTATTTTGAGAGTAACTTCCTTTCCGCTTTAAACCCTCCTCTTGCAAATCACGTTGATATGTGATATAATAAAACAGTAATTTTAGTGAAAGGCACTTGATACTATGGATAAGCTTACGCTGCTTCAAAAATATTTTGGTCATACATCTTTTCGTGCAGGTCAGGAACAAGCTGTGGACGCTCTTATATCCGGACGTGATGTTTTAGGTGTCATGCCTACGGGTGCCGGCAAATCCATATGCTATCAACTTCCGGCTATGATGCTGCCGGGAGTTTCTGTTGTCATATCACCTCTTATTTCTCTTATGAAAGATCAGGTTGAGTCGTTGAGACAAACTGGTATACCTGCTGCTTTTATAAACAGCACAATGACA
Source organism: uncultured Ruminococcus sp. (assembly GCA_944386525.1). Taxonomy (GTDB): domain Bacteria; phylum Bacillota; class Clostridia; order Oscillospirales; family Ruminococcaceae; genus Ruminococcus_C. Next base: position 21,097 of record CALXBL010000023.1, read on the forward strand.
CTTGACGAATATCAGCGTATCATGCAGGAGATAAGACGTGGGCAATATAAACTCATCTACGTTGCTCCGGAGCGTCTGCTGACTGAAAGTTTTCTGTTTCTTGCAAAGAATATTCGTATATCTATGATCACCGTTGACGAGGCACACTGTGTTTCCCAGTGGGGTCAGGACTTCAGGCAGAGCTATCTTGATATTGCGGTTTTCGTTGAAAATCTCCCTGAACGTCCTGTTATTGGAGCCTTTACAGCTACTGCAACAAGTCAGGTTTGCAGCGATGTCATCAGATTTCTAAAGCTCAACGAGCCAGAAAGGATAACAACGGGCTTTGATCGTAAAAATCTTTACTTTGCAGTTGAAACGCCAAAATATAAGACCAAGGCTCTCCTCTCTCAGCTTAAAAAATATAAAAATAAGAGTGGTATTGTATACTGCCTGTCCAGAAAGCTGGTGGAGGAAGTTTGTGATGAACTGCGTAATGCGGGCTTTGCTGCCACACGTTACCACGCAGGACTTTCAGCTGAAGAGAGAGCTGTCAATCAGGAGGACTTCCTTTACGACAGAAAAACCATTATGGTCGCTACTAATGCTTTTGGTATGGGTATTGATAAATCAAACGTTTCTTTTGTTATACACTACAATATGCCGAAAGATATAGAAAGCTACTACCAAGAGGCAGGTAGAGCCGGTAGAGACGGTGAACCTGCTGAATGCATACTTTTCTATAGTGGGAAAGATGTCAGGACGAATAACTTTCTCATTGAGCAGTCACGTGAAAACAACGAAATCGACAACCTCGCCTTGCGTGAATCTCTTAACGCTAAGGCAAAGGAACGGCTTAAAAGTATGACCATATACTGCACATCGGTAGAGTGTCTGAGAAGCTATATGCTGCGTTACTTCGGAGAGACTGCTTCTCACCACTGCGGAAAATGCTCTGCTTGTATGGGCAAGACCGAAAAGAAAGATATAACTCTGGAAGCTATGAAAATTATCTCCTGCGTATATCGTGGACAGCAGAACGGCTATCATCTAAGCCGCACTCTCACTTCACAGATACTTACAGGAAGTACAAGAAAAGTTTTGCTCGATATGAAACTGGACAGGTTGTCTACATATGGCATAATGAGCGATTGCAGTGTTGCTGAAGTCCTTCAAATGATAGATGCTATGATAGCAAGCGGCGATATTGGCGTTAAACCTTACAAGGATTATTCTGAACTCGTTCTCACGCAGGATTCTGCCGCTGTCATACGCATGGAAAAACAGGTGGAGATACAAGTAGCTAAGAAAACAAGTGAGCCTGATATTCTCGACAACGTATCGGACGAAGAAGAGGCTATGTTTCAGCAGCTCAGAAAACTCCGTGAAAAGTTCGCTGTCAGGGAGCACGTGCCGCCATATGTTATCTTCTCAAATGCTGCGCTTCGTGATATGTGCAGACGCAAGCCGCGAAATAAGCACGAGTTTATGGAGGTATCCGGCGTAGGTGCTATGCGTACTGAAAAGTATGGAGCTGCATTCATTAAGGAAATAAGTAAGTTTTTATGATGGAAACTGCCGGAATTGATGTATTTGTGAAACTGAACGGATATATACACCAATTGGAAATCAAGAAAGCTGCTTCTCCTAATAGTAAGGAGGTCAAGAAGTATGAGTTTCTTGATATTGTAGAATATCTTAATTCAAAAGAATCATATTTAAATATAGCAACAGTCATACTGTATTAATTTATGATATGGCTGTTTTATTGAACGTATTGTCGCCTTACGCATATAATGTAATGAGGTGATAAAATTAAGAAAGACATAAAATGCATCAATCTGTCAAGGTATCTTTCAATGAGACCCCATGCCTTTGCGATAATAAAAGGCAGTTATGTATACCCGGAGATATATGGTATAGTTAAATTTTATCAGACTGGCGCAGGAGTGCTTGTATTTGCGGAAGTGAGTAGTCTTCCGTCGTCTTCAGAGAGTTGTAAATCACCTGTATTTGGCTTTCATATTCACAGCGGAGATGAATGCAGCGGTGACAGCAGCGATCCGTTTTCAGCTGCAAATGGGCACTATGATACGGACGGCTGCAAACATCCTTTCCATGCAGGTGATCTTCCTCAGCTTTTGGGTTGTGGAGGATATGCCTTCAGCGTTTTCTTGACCGGAAGATTTTCTCTTGATGATGTTGTGGGAAAAACTGTTATTATTCACAGGGATCCTGACGACTTCAGAACACAGCCATCAGGCGGTGCGGGTGAGAAGATAGCTTGTGGGGTTATAATGCGGAATTGCCCATAAAGAAAAGGACGTCATAAAATGGCGTCCTTTCTGTATATTATTGCTTTCGTGCGATTTTATACTCATCTCCGTCCCGGTAGTAGGGGCAGTGTTTGTAGTGACCCTGCATGAAACGAGCGTACTCATCTTCGTCGAGCTGCATCTCGCAGATGTAGCAGTCCAGCTCTTCATCGTAGGCATAAAAAGCACAAGTATCGCAGTCGTTCATACGGTTTCCCTCGTCTTTCTTACTTTACAATAGCGTGTGTATAGAGGTAATCCTCCCAGATGGGTAGAGAACTTCCTCCCAGGTGGACACCGTCGGATGTGTAGTCTGAATTGAGGCAGCCATTTGAATCCACCAGTACCTCGTTTACATTCAGATAGAAGATAGTATCATTATTAGCAAGCTCTTTGAGCAGTGCGTTTTTTTCATTGATGCTTGCGTTATTTACAAGATCTCCCTGAGCGTCACGTGAAGCTGAAACATTTATAATGCTCTGGATATAGATGATAGCGTCCGGTTGTTTTTGGTGTATCTGGTCGAGAATATTCTTATAGTATTCTGCAAAAGACTCAGATGTGCCAGTGCCCAGATCGTTGATACCGAGCATGATATAGATTTTGCCGAACTGTTTTTCTGATATGAGCGATTTGAACGACTGCTCCGGACCCTCCTCAGGTGGTATCTGAGCGGAGGAATCCATAAGGTCGTATATGTTCATACCTACAGTTGCATAGAAAGTCGTGTCTTCAGGCATCGAGCCGAACATCGAAAGACCTACAGTACGGGAATTTCCGATAAAGAGAGCGTCGCTGAAGTAGTCGTCATCGACGGTCTGAAATTCGGGCATAGGTGCAGCGGTTAGAGTAGTAGTAGTTCCGGCGGAACCTGTGCCGGTTGCATCTGAAGATATAGTTGTTGTGGTAGTTACTATCCTTTCGCCGTTTGAGTTTGTAGCAAAAATTGCCGGTTCGTGTACAGGAACAGTTGCAGATACAGGTGCATTCTCCATAGTTTCAGCCTTTTCACGGCTGTTTTGTACAGCGAAAACTATAGCAAGTACTACTGAGGAGATAACCACTAATACAAGCAGCGGATATTTTTTCAGAAACGATATGACGGATGAAATATTCATACAGACCTCCTGTACATCAGAATCGGAAATACATGAACGGATTGCTGTCGGACGTGTGGATAAGAACCATGCTATAGATAAAAACAGCAGCAAGTATAATAGTAGTTATGATATTATCCTTGTATTTCTTATATATTTTCTCAGTAACCGGCAGACAGAAGAATACGCAGCCGATGAGCAGATACCAGTAATCGCCCAGAGCATTCCAGAAATCTTTGGTAGTAATGAAATCTGGAGAGCCGCCAAATGGGAACAAGCGTGAGAAGTAAACTCCGATATCGTGCATATTGGGCAGAGCAAATACTATCCATGTAAGCGGGATTATAAAACATACATATATATGCTTCAGAATTTTTGTTTTTGCAAGGTACTTACCAAGCCAGAATCTTTCGAGGATGATGAGTAAGAATAAGATAAGGCCCCATATCACGAAATTCCAGCTTGCGCCGTGCCACAGACCTGTAAATGCCCATACGATAAGAGTGTTGCGTATGATTTTAGGAGTACTGCAGCGGCTGCCGCCAAGGGGAAAATATATATATTTCTTGAACCAGCGTCCGAGAGTGATATGCCATCTGCGCCAGAATTCGGAGATGCTTCCGGAGGCGTAGGGGTGGTCGAAGTTTTTTGGGATAGTTATACCAATCATTTTGCCAACGCCCATAGCCATAAGGGAATATCCAAAGAAGTCGAAGTAGAGCTGGAAGCTGTAGGCAAATGCGCCGAGCCATGCATATGGAGTAGACATACTTTCATAGCCGTAGCGTGACATACCCGCCCAAAGAGTGCCTATCTGGTTGGCGAGGATTGCCTTTGCGCCCATGCCAAGTATGAATGTTTTAAGGCCTTCCTCCAGATTGGATATGGAAACGCTGCGGAAACGTATTTCAGGAGCAATTTCGCCATATTCGGTAATAGGACCGGAAATTAGCTTAGGGAACATAGTGATATAAGTTCCGAATGAAACGATGTTGTTAGCTACCTTGACTTCACGTCTGTACACATCTACCAGGTAGCCAACCGACATGAATGTAAAGTAGCTTATACCCAGTGGCAGATGCATTTTTACTTCAGGAATATCAAGTCCGAACAGACCTGTAACCAGTCCGAGATTTTCCAGGATAAAACCTGTATACTTGAAGAGCACAAGCAGTCCGAAGTTGAATGCGATAGATATCCACAGGAAAGTTTTCCTTGTTTTTTCAGTCTGGAACTGTTGTCCGTGGCCGGCAATGAGTTTACCAAATATGAAGTTTACAAAAACTGCCAGCACAAGAAGCAAAGTATACCAGCCATCACCCCAGGCATAGAAGATAAGGCTTCCTATAAGGAGTATAAGATTCTTGTTTTTATTGGGGGCAATATAGTAGCCTATCAGGAATAGCGGCAAAAATCGAAAGATAAAATCAATGCTGCTGAAAACCATGTTGTTCTCCAATCCGGAGTGGTTAGCTCCAATTATTTTTCAGACACAAAATGCCTGGCATATTCTTAACTATTATATCAAATTTCGGCAGTTTTGTCAAGCTTTAGATCACAGTTGACTGGCTGTGCGTGTAGGATTACAATAGATGTGAGACAATTTACAAAAAAAGGTAGCGGAACAGCATAGACCTGTGTTACAGTTAAG
>CALXBL010000024.1 GCA_944386525.1 uncultured Ruminococcus sp.
ACCAGAAGATGGGAAGGTTGTATCTGCTGCGCCTATAATACCGCCGTTTATGGTTATATTGCCGCCGGAGCTACCATTACCGCCTATGCCGGCAGCGTTATCGGCACCGCTTGAAGTCAGCTTGCCCATGGTTTCTTGGTCTGTTGACTGTGCATAGATAGTCAGGCTGTTTGTGTCCTGAACAGTGATGCCCTGCTTTGCATTAAGGTGCGCTTTATTAATTGAAGTTCTATCCATTAATATAATGTGCACATCACCGCTTACCTCAATTCGTGAATCGATTGTAACCTCTCCGCTTACCTTATACCAGCCTGTTTCAAGCTTGGTTGACTCGCTTGTGATTTCCTCCACCTTGCTTGCTTCTATGTAATCTTCGATGAGTTCATTTTTCTCATCGTCCCATTTCAGGTATGGTATTGCGTCAGTCTTAACGTTGTTGTTAAGCGAACCGTTATTTATAAACGTACCGCAATCAACAATTTTGCCGTAAACATTAATCGTGCCGTTGTTAGTGAGGGTCTTTCCTTTAGGTATTACAAGACTTGTTCCTTCCGGAATGTTCAATGTAGTACCGGCAGTGATAGTTATATCACTGTTAAGCGATGCATCACCGAAAACTTCATAAACGTTTTCTTCAGCGGTTGGTCTTATACCGCTGCCGCCGGAACCTTCAGCACCGTTACCGATATTGTCAGCACCGTCTTTTCCTGTTGCAGTTACTTTAGTCAAAACATAAATACTTCCGCCGAAGCCTTTATAGCCGCCGCCTATGCCGGCACCACATTTACCGCCAGTTGCAGTTATATTACCATAGGTTATGGTTATAGTACCGCCGGAGCCGCTATTGCCGCCGCCTATACCAGCACCATAGTCACCGCCGGTTACATCTATAGTACCGCCATTTATTGTGATAATACCACCGGAGCCGTTCTCTTCGCCGCCTATGCCGGCAGCGTTAGCGATGCCGGTTGCAGTCAGCTGGCCCATGTTTGTGTTTGTTGACTGTACATAGATGGTCAGGCTGTTTGGTGTCTGAACAGTTATGCCTTGCGTTGCTGTAAGATGAGCGCCGTTCTTTAATATAATATGTACATCGCCGCTTACCTTGATTCGTGAATCGATTGTAACTTCTCCGTTTACCAAATACCAGCCTTCGCTAAGCGAGGTTGACTCGCTTGTGATTTCAGTCACATCACTTGCTGCTATGCTGTTTTGGGTTAGTGTATTTATATCAGTATCCCAATCCAGATATGGTATGGCTTCGATCACAGCGTTGTCATCGAAATTACCGTTGTTCTCAAATTTGCTGCAATTAAATATATTTCCGTTGTTGGTGAGTGTGCCGCCGACACCGTTAGATAACAAGCCGGAACTGCCACAAATATTAATAGTACCGTTGTTGATGAGTGTGCCGTTGTTGTAGAATCTGCCGTAGATATTAATAGTGCCATTGTTGGTGAGAGTCATTCCTGCAGGTATGGTAAGACTTTGTCCTTCCTCCATATTCACTATAGCGCCAGATGGGATAGTTATATCACAGTGAATTGACGCCCCACCGAAAACTTCATAAACGTTTTCTGTGCCAGTTGGTCTTATGCCGCTGCCGTCATCCTTTCCGTCACCGATATTGTCAGCGCCGTTTCCACCTGTTGCATTTACTTTAGTCAGTACATAAACACTTCCGCCGGAGCCATTATAGCCGCCGCCTATGCCGGCAGCCACATCGCCGGTTGCATTTATAGTACCGCCATTTATGGTTATATTGCCGCCTGAGACACCAACGCCAGCGACTCCTATGCCGGCAGCAAATTCACCGCCGGTTGCAGTCAGCTTGCCCATGGTTGATTCGTCGGTTGACTGGGCATAGATTGTAAGTTTGTTTGTACTTCCGTTTGTTATATCACGGTCATTGTCCTGAACAGTAATACCCTGCGTTGCATTAAGGTGAGCACCGTCCCCTAATATAATGTGTACATCGCCGCTTACCACTATTCGTGATGCAACTTCAATCGTTCCGCTTACATAATACCAGCCTTCGCTGAGCGGGGTTGAGCTGCTGGTGATTTCGTTCACATCGCTTTCTGCTATGCAGGCCTGGGTGAGTGTATTATTCTTATCATCCCAATCCAGATATGGTATAGCGTCAGTCGCAGGAGTACCGTCTAACGTACCGCTAATTGTGCCGCAATTATATATATTTCCGTTATTGGTGAGTGTGCTTTCGTTAGTTAACGTACCCAAAACATTGATTATTCCGTTGTTAATGAGTGTACCGTTGTTGGTGAGTGTACCGTTTATATTAATCGTGCCGTTGTTGGTAAGAGTCATTCCATCAGGTATAGTGAGACTTATTTCTTCCGGAATGTTCACTATAGCGTCAGCCGGGATAGTTATATCACAGTGAAGTGACGCCGCACCGAAAACTTCATAAACGTTTTCTGTATCCGTCGGTCTTATGCCGCTGCCGCCGTAGCCTGCATCACCGTTACCGATATTGTCAGCGCCGTTTCGACCTGTTGCAGTTACTTTAGTCAGAATATAAATACTTCCGCCGCTGCCATAAGCTCCGCCGCCTATGCCGGCAGCCCAATCTCCGCATTGTACATTCTCAATAGTACCACCGGTTATGGTTATAGTGCCGCCTGAGCCTTCCAAGCCGCCGCCTATAGCAGCACCTTCATTACCGCCGGTTGCATCTATAGTGCCGCCATTTATGATTATAGTATCGCCGGAGCCGTCTTGGCCGCCGCCTATACCAGCAGCACCACCAACACCGCCGGTTGCTTTTATAATACCGTCGTTTATGGTTATAGTGCCGCCGGAGCCCTTATAGCCGCCGCCTATAGCGGCGCCCTGTGTACCGCCGGTTACATCTATAGTACCGCCGTTTATGGTTATAGCGCCGCCTGAGCCGTCCCGGCTGCCGCCTATGCCGGCAGCATTTTCAACGTCTTCAGCATTAGCAGTCAGCTTACCCATGGTTGATTCGTCGGTTGACTGTGCATAGATTGTAAGTTTGTTTGTACTTTCAGTTGTTATATCGCCATCATCGTCCTGAACAGTGATGCCCTGTGTTGCATTAAGGTGAGCGCCGTCCTCCAATATAATGCGTACATTGCCTTCTACCGTGATTCGTGATGCGATTGTAACATCTCCACGCACAAAATACCAGCCTTCGCTGAGCGGTTTAACGGTCGGGATCGAGCCGCTTGTGATTTCAGTCACTGTGCTTTTTTCTACATAGTCTCGGGTGAGTTTATTATTCACATCGTCCCAATTGAAGTATGATAGATAATCAATCACATTGCCGCTAATTGTGCCGTTGTTGATGAGTGTACCGTAGTTAGCTAATGTGCCATCAATGATATTGATTGTGCCGTTGTTGGTGAGAGTCATTCCATAAGGTATAGTAAGGGTTCTTCCTGAATCAATGTTCACTGTAGCACCAGCCGGGATAGTTATATCACAGTGAAGTGACGCATCATCACCGAAAACTTCATAGACGTTTTCTGTGCCAGTTGGTCTTATGCCGCTGCCGCCGAAGCCGCCATCTCCGTTACCAATATCGTCAGCGTCAGTTCCTGCTGCATTTACTTTAGTCAGTACATAAATACTTCCGCCGGAGCCGCTAAAGCCGCCGCCTATGCCAGCAGCATAATGACCGCCGGTTGCAGTTATATTACCGCCGGCTATGGTTATATTGCCGCCATCTCCGTCATAGCCGCCGCCTATGCCGGCAGCACTGTAACCGCCTTGTGCAGTTATATTACCGCCGTTTATGGTTATATTGCCGCCGGAGCCACCATCGCCGCCGCCTATGCCGGCACAATATGGACCGCCGGTTGCAGTCAGCTTGCCCATGTCTGCGCCTGTTGACTGGGCATAGATGGTCAGGCTGTTTGTGCCCTCAACAGTGATACCCTGCGTTGCATTAAGGTTAGCACCGTCCATTAATATAATGTGCACATCGCCGCTTACCGTGATTCGTGATGCGATTGTAACCTCTCCGCTTACCTTATACCAGCCTGTTTCAAGCTGGGTTGACTCGATTGTGATTTCGTTCACCTTGTTGTCAGCTATGCAGGCCTAGGTGAGTGTATTTTTCTCATAATCCCAATCCAGATATGGTATAGCGGCAGACACTTCGATGTCACCGATATCACTGCTAAATGTTCCGGAATCGCATTTATATATACTTCCGTCGTTGGTGAGTGTGTTTAAGTTATCTAATGTGCCCAAAATATTGATTGTTCCGTTGTTGATTAGTGTGCCGTTATTGGTGAGTGTACCGTGGATATTGATTGTGCCGTTGTTGGTGAGAGTCTTTCCATCAGGTATTGTAAGGGTTATTCCTTCCGGAATGTTTACTATAGCACCAGACGGGATAATTATATCACAGTGAAGTGATGCCTCACCGAAAACTTCATAGACGTTGTCTGTGTCGGTTGGTCTTATGCCGCTGCCGCCAAAGCCCTTCATGCCATTACCGATATCGTCAGCGTTATCACCTGTTGCATTTACTTTAGTCAGTACATAAATACTTCCGCCGGAGCCTTCTACGCCGCCGCCTATGCCGGCACCACCACCACTCATACCTGACCCACCGCTGCCAGTTGCATTTATATTACCGCCGGTTATGGTTATATTGCCGCCGGAGCCGTTAATACCGCCGCCTATGCCGGCGCCATATTCACCGCCGGTTGCAGTCAGCTGGCCCATATTTGCGCCTGTTGACTGGGCATATATGGTCAGGCTGTTTGTGTCCTGAACAGTAATACCCTTCTTTGCATTAAGGTAAGCGTAGTCCTCTAATATAATATGTACATCTCCGCTTACCTCGATTCGTGATACGATTTCAACATATCCGCTTACCAAATACCAGCCTTCGCTAAGCGAGGTTGAGTCGCTTGCGATTTCAGTGTAAGTTTCAGTATAATGCTTTTCTACCAGTTTCTGTTGACCGGGATCCCAATCTAAATATAATATGTCATCACTCGCAATAGAGTCTGCAAAAACTGATATAGGCATCATGCCTAAACAGAAAATTATGCTTAGTATTATTGATAAAATGCGCTTTTTCATGATTAGTCCTCCTTTTAAAAGTGTTTTTTGTTCGTGTTTTATTAAGTTAAATATATCATTGGCTCTGCTCCTCTCTGTAGTTTTCCATTGTGCATATTATAACATATTTTACAAACATTGTCAATATGGATATTACATATATCACAACTTTGACATTTGTTATTATAGCATAAATGTTGGGATTATATTTGCAGCGTATGTATAAAAATATAGTGCAACTCTATTTATAAAGCTGCACCTTATCTTAAATCTTGCGTTAGCAAAAACATCCAAAATTATAGTATGATGAATTTTTACATCAGCCAAGCTTTGCTCCACAACCTCCGCAGTACTTCACATCAGGGTCGTTCTGCTTACCGCACATATGACATACACCTGCAAGGCTTGCTACAAGACCTTCAGATGTCTCCTGAACATCAGCGCTTACACCAGAGTTTTCAGAACCATGCTCAACTGCTGCTGCCACCGGAACCGGTGCCGATTCCGACTCGGATACTAACACGGTCTTTGTCTTCTTAGGAAGTTTCTTCACCTTACAGATAAACACTCCCAAAGATGCAACCATAATGCTAGCAAGCAGGAATATCACGTTGTCCCCACAGCCATCCGCAAACTGTTCCGGCAGAGTGCCGGCATACGGTGTAAGACCGTTTTCCAGCTTGAATACGCATACCAGCAGCATTGATATAAGCTCACCCAAAAGTACCCCAAGAGCTGCAATCGAACAGCCTATTCCCAAACCTCTTATCGCAGAAGCTATCCGCTTAGTCGTTATTATCCAAAGTCCAAACCAAAGTACAACTGCTGAAAACGCACTCCAAAAACATAGCTTTCCTGCTGCAAAATTAACTATTTCCTCTCCTACTACCCCTGAATAAACGCCTAAAACAGCTCCGCTCTTAGTACGTAAACTCATACAAACCGCAAGCACCAGTGCACTTGCCATAATAAGTATAAAAAATACTACAGACAGAAAGCTCTTTACCGCACCTGACTTTTCCTTTGAATTTGCATTGCTCATATATAATTCCTCCTAAGTTTTTATCATCTACAGTATAACATCTTATCCATTATTTGTCAATTGATTCTCCGCATTTTTACGGATGTTCCTCACACACAGAATCATAAGCGTCATATAGACTATACCTATAAAAGCACCTGCCGTGTCAATAAGCACATCTTTAAACGCTGCCTCTCGTCCATCTGAAAACATCTGGTGAAACTCATCAACACAACCATACAAAAAACAAAATACAAGTGATATCAGTATATATCTCTTCTGGAATATCGCCCAGGCACTCCAACAGGAAAATATACCAAGTATAAAGTAAATAAAAATATGTGCTGCCTTACGTATCAGATACCTCATATGCCTTATCTCTCCCGGAGAAAATTCCGCTTCCGAATATATTCGATTTACTAAACCAAGTATCTTATTAAGAAAATCAGTGCTCAATTCAGATGAATCTGCTCCGTTTTGCATTGAAAACATGAATATTGCAGCGGCGCAAACAATCGTTAAAATTACCGGAACAATTCTGCCTATTACGTTGCTTTTCAAAATATATCCCCTCTTTCTTATTGTAGTTAATCTTAATTATATCATCTATTTAATATTTTGTAAAGTCCATGCGACAAAAAAGCACCCCCGATCACTCAATGACCAAAGATGCTTTTAAACCTTATTTATTCTGCTGTTGCACCAAGCTTGTTTTTCTTAAAATATTCCCTCGATTCCTTAGCCATAACTCCCGATAACGCAAGAAGTGCTATAATATTCGGCAGCGCCATAAGTCCATTGAAAATATCTGCAATAGTCCATACAGCCGAAACTGTTAGATACGGACCAATAAATACAGCTGCGATATAAAGCCATCTGTATGCTGTGGTAATGCCCTTCTTTGCGCCTGTAAGATAGGCAAGACATCTTTCCGAGTAATAACTCCAGCCCAGAATAGTTGTAAATGCAAAGAAAATAAGACATACCATAAGGATAAATGATGATATCTTTGCCGGAAAAGGAAGTCCTGTTTCAAAAGCTGCTGTTGTTATCTCAACGCCTTCGAGTCCAAGCTCAGGTTTCCATGCGCCTGTGAGCACGATAGATATACCTGTCATTGTACATACGATAACTGTATCAATAAATGTACCTGTCATTGTAACCAGACCCTGACGTACAGTATCCTTCGTCTGAGCAGCAGCTGCTGCAATAGGTGCAGAACCAAGACCAGCTTCATTTGAAAAGATACCTCTCGCAACGCCCTTCTGCATTGCAACCATCATTGCACCAAGCGCACCGCCCGCTGCTGCATCCAGACCAAATGCATCTCGTACAATAAGAACTATAGCGTCCGGCACCTTTGTGATATTTGTGAACACAAGGATAAGCGCAAACAATATGTACAGAATAGCCATAAACGGAACTATTATCTGTGATACCGTGGAGATCCTCTTGAGTCCTCCGATAATAACAAGTGCTGCTGCAACAGTTACAATTACACCCGTAATTACTGTTGCCCAGGAAATATCATTTCCACCGATCGTAAGTGCTGTACCTGATTCAAAGAAGTTGTTAGCCGCAGATGTTATACCATTTACCTGAGTGATAGTGCCTATACCCAATAAGCCTGCCAACACGCCAAACACTGCAAAAAGCTTACCCAGCCACTTCCATTTTGGACCCATTCCCTTTTCAATATAGTAGAAAGGTCCGCCCAGATAATGACCCTCTGCGTCTATTGTGCGGTATTTTATAGCCAGGAATCCCTCTGTATACTTTGTAGCCATACCCAGAAGTGCGGCTACTATCATCCAGAACAGTGCACCAGGACCTCCGGCTGCAATAGCTGTTGCAACGCCAACGATGTTTCCAGTACCGATAGTTGCCGACAGAGCCGTACAAAGTGCAGCAAAGCTTGAAACTTCGCCCTCGCCGTTCTTTTCATTTTTTACCATGTACTTCAGAGCCTTTCCCAGATGCCTAAACTGGAGACCTCTGCCACGAATCGTAAGTACTAAACCGCAGAACATTATCAGTACGATCAGCGGTATACCCCAGACGATATCATCTATCGCCACGAGTATCTCATTTAATTTTTCCATTGGTTTACACCCTTTCATTATCTGAGCATCACCTGCTCATCATATTAACTGTTAAAGTATAGCACAATTCTAAATCTTTGTCAATAGACAGAATATTTGCCGAAAAAATGTATAAAAAATTCAGCAGATATTAAAAATGTAATATTTAAAAATATTCATAAACATAAAAAAGGGAAAGTGAACTTTATCACTTTCCCTTAACTTTTGATTATCAGGAGCCTACTGTCACTGGGAGCTTATCTACTGAAAGCACCAGGAATCTCAGTAGTGCACTTGCATCAGCACCACTTATTGTATTATCATTTACGCAGTCTGCATTTGCAATCTGCTGTTCATTGAGTGATACAATATTTGCAATCTTCTTATTGAGATATACGAGGTCTACCATTGATACTGTACCGTCAAGATTGATATCACCGTAATTCACATCATCAGGAATATCGGCTGTTGTTGATGTGGTCGTTGTGGTAGTTGTTGTTGTTGTCGTTGTGGTGGAGGTTCCGGACTGAGTAGTTGTTGTTGTCACATCGCCTTCATCACCTGTAAGCTTCAGCACGCCAAATCCAGATGTATCAGTATAGCCCATACCCGTGGTATCGTTCCAGTTTGCAATAGATGTACGCTTGCCAGCGCCGTCTCCGTCGTCGTTTATCTGCACATCAAAGCCCACAATTTGTCCTGCACTGTATGGAGCTATAGTAAATGGAAGTGCATATTCAACCAAATATCCATCAGATGTTTTTGATGCTGCGGAGATGAATGCATCCGTTGAAAGTCCGTCTGTAACAGTCTTTTCGCCGGTGTAGGAGACTCTCGCCTGAATATCGTCTGATTCATAGGAGGAAGTTTTGTTGTTGTTTTCGTCGAGGAACACCTCAAAAGTATCCTGCTCATAGGGATTTGCGCTTGAGTTACTGAGTACAGGGTCTTTAACCTGTGCCAGAACGTAGATGTAATTTTCGTCCCAGAGCATTTTAGCAGTGCCTGTTGCTCCACTTCCCATTGTGTAGGTATCAAGATTTATTGCTGCTGCATTATCCCAAACCGAGTCAATTATACCGTCAATTTCAGGTGTACCCTTTGCAGCCTCTGCAATGCGGGGCTGTTTATTCAGCGTTACTATACCGCATACAGGCTGCGAATTTTCCGGAGATGTCAGTCTGGTTTCTGCAAACTCCTCGTCATTCCACGCAAACTCATCATATACAAATTCACCATCTGTAGTATACACCTCATTATTGAGTGTTAAAAAGACATCAAGATAGATATCGCTGCCTTCAGTACCAGTAATCAGAACATTGATATCAAATGTTTCAGCATTCGAATTGCCGCTTGCAAGATGTTCACCTATCTGACTTTCACTGCTGCCATAAACATCTGCCTCAACATACATTCCGGAATCATTGATAATGCGAATAACAACGCCATCATCATTCCAGGCAGCCTTGAACGACATATTCCACTCAGTATTATTTGTAACTTTAGTCAAGCTTTGAGAATTTTGTATCTCAAATGCTCGCTCCAGATCATCAGCTGTACCATCATAGTAATATGCGGACATGGTTTGAATCTCGTCAACTACATAATCTGTATCTGCTACTGCATAGAAAGCCTCCTTAGCTGTGTAGCTCTTATCGAAAAGCAATGGATATCCGCCTATCCAGCTTGTGGAGTCTGTGATTCCCCAAAGAACTACTGCCGAAAGATTAACTCCTGAATCCTTCATCTCTTTGTAAAGCTTAAATACGTCCTGATAACGCTGTGCCAGTTTAAGCTGGTCTGCTATTGCATTGGATTTTTGTGATATATCAAGCTCAGTTATCTGTATCTCCAGACCTAAGTCAGCATAAGCCTGTATTGAACTTCTGTAAAGGTCGATAGACGGACTGCTCATACCGATGTGAGACTGCATACCCATACCATCTATTAAATCCTTTTCAATAAGCGGATTCAGAATATCACTGATAATATACGCCTGCTTATTTGGAGAATATTCATTGTAGTCATTATAGAAAAGCTTACAGCCTTTAGGAGCATACTTTCTTGCATAGGTAAATGCATTTTCTATATATGACTGGTCACCATAAACTGACACCCACGCAGACTGACCGCTCACCTCGTTATTTGAGCCGGCTGGTCTTATGGTACCTGAATCAGAGGCTGCCTCGTTTACAACATCCCATGCGTAGAATTCTACTTCAGGATAATCCGCAGCAAGAGTCTCCATAACTATTTTGATGTAATTTTCAAGTCTCCTATCCATCACCTCAGGAGTTACCCAGTCACCTTCTGCATCATAGTTCTCCTTGAAAAACCAGTCGGGAGTCTGGCTGTGCCATACAAGCACGTGACCTCTTACAGGAATATTATTTTCGCCTGCAAATTTAAGCATTGCATCAGCCTCGTTGAGAGATATCTGTGGTGAAGTGTAATCACCTGTTTCCTGAGCATAGGCAATGGACTTTGCCTGGTCAAGAACACTGTCGGGCTTAAGTTCGTTGCCAAGTGTAAGGCTATTGTAATGCTTCAGGATAAGATCCTTTGTTGCACTCTGTTTAAATTCTGAATCAGCGCAGGCACATCCAAGCTTAAAGTATTTGCTGTACGCATCCTTAAGATTTGTGATATCCTCCTGGATAGCAGGATCAGGCAGCAACTCTCCGGAGCAAGTGTCAACATAGAAATCCATAAGATCCTGTTCCGCAGCGGTAGATACATATCCTGTCTGCACGTAAACGTAGCAATTTGTTGCACCTTCCGGAATTGTAAGCTCACTGCCTACATATGTCCACTCGCCCTTGTTTGCCGTTACTGTTGCTATTGTGTAGTAATTCTCCTTGCCCTCCATGTCGTACTGGAGATTGATGGAGAATCTCTGTGTATCCGTCCACTTTTCGTCGTTGTACATAACATAACAGCCAAGGCTGTAATACTTGCCTGCTGTGAGGATATCATCCTTTGAGGACGTAAGACCGTTCCAGAGCTGCGTTCTGCCGGTTACGTATACGCTGTAATCGCCGCTGTGGCTATATTCATTTGTAACTGTTGCAGTTGCAGAGCCTCTTGCATTCCAGCCCTGTGAAGTGCCGTCATCAAAATCGTTAAGGTATGAGGTAGCCTTTTCCACTTCAAGGCGTTCGCCGTTTACTGTTATATCATCGATATAATAGCAGGTGTCAGTTGAGGCTGATGGCATTTCCACATATAGTATAATACCCGTTACATCGGCGGGTATATTATACGTACCCGAAAGCTGCACCCATTCGCCTTTTGCGGCAGTTGTACTCGTTATATTCTGATAGTGATCCTCGCCAGCACTGTCGGTATATATCAGCTTAAGCGCCATCTGCTCCGATGAATTGTTTCCTTCTGCATACATAGCCCATGCATCGAATGTATAGCTGTTGCCTGCATAGGCAATGCCGGACATTGAACATCTCGGTGCACCCCATGTATTTGTTCTGTCGTATACATAAAGAGAGCTTGTACCGCTGTGTGCATAGTCGGTGCTTATAGAACAGGTAGCACCTACACCTTTCCATGCTCCATAGCCGCTTTCAAACGTGTCGTTCATAAGCTCCTCTGCGGCAGCCGAGCTTGTGAAGCTCGTTGCAGTCAGTGCAGTTACTGCAATTACAGCTGACAAAAGCACTGAACCAAGCCTTTTTAAAATCATTCAGAAAACCCCTTTTATATTTTTTAGTCCACTTATATGAACATAATAAGTGTAACATATTGAACTAAATTTGTCAAGCATTTGAAAAGTTTTTTGTCACTGATTCCGGCATTTTATCTGATGTAAAACCGCTGTAACATTATTCAGAAAAACCTGTATAAAAAAATAAAATAACTGTTGTAATCAGCGTGAATGAATGGTATAATTAAAATTATAAAGTACATCGGACAAGGTGTATGAATGAAAGGATATTGATCTATGCACAAAAAACTCACAGCTCTGCTGATGTGCCCGGCAGTTCTGCTTCCAGGATGCAGCCTCTTTGAAAAAGAAGAAAGTGATGGCTCCGGTTACCGTTTCACCTACACACTGACAGAAAATCCAGACAGTCTCGATCCCCAAATAGCACGCAATTCGGCAGCATTCACCGTACTCAGGAATATGATGCAGGGTCTTTTGGAAGAACAGCCCGACGGCACTCTGACCTACGGAGTCTGCTCTCAGTACAATGTCACTGAGGACGGACTGAGGTATACCTTTACCTTAAGAGATGACAGCTACTGGTACTACGATGAAAATAAAAACGATAGGATAGACGACGGCGAAAGCTGGCAGGTTACCGCTGAAGACTTCGTTTTTGCTTTCCACCGCCTTTTTCAGGATGAGACAAAATCCCCATATCGTGAGGATTTCAGATGTATAAAGGGCGGCGCAGAGGTTATCGATGGCGATGCTTCCGCCGACTCCATAGGTATATATGCCCAGAGCAGCAATACTCTTGTATTTGAACTGGCAGAACCATGTGCAGAGTTCCTGACGCTGCTGTGTACTCCTGCTGCTATGCCGTGCAATCGTGAGTTCTTTGAAAAAACCGGCGGCAAATATGGACTTGATGAGGATTCCGTTATCTCAAACAGCGGATTCTATATGACAAAATGGTTCTATGACCCATATGGCAGCGACAATCTTATCTATATGCGTGAAAATACTGCAAATAGCTCGGCTCAGAAGGTTTATCCATCAAATGTAACATTCCTGATACGCAAAAGTCAGGAGGAGGCCGAAGCTGAATTTGAAGCCGAAAATTCCGACATTATCGCCACACCCCACAAGGATGACAAATATAATGAAATCAATGGCTATAATGTATCCTCATGGAAATCAATGACGCTGGGATTCATTCTCAATGAGGAATGGGAGGCATTTAAAAGCATCGATATAAGGCAGGCTTTCTCTCTGTCTATAACAAGAGAAAATTTTCCGGATACCGACAGCGCTGATGTCGTTGGTGCATACGGGATAATACCTCCTGATACCCGACTTGGTACCACAACATATAACAGCTATTCTGCCGGAAATATCATCCCTCAAAGCTCACTTGAGGAGGCTGACAGACTCTTTCAAAAGGGTATGCATGAATTGAACCTTACATCATTGCCTGCTGAAGATGTGCTGGTGTGTGAAGGTTCTGTCTCGGAAGATGATCTGTACGAGATACTTCAGACATGGCAATCTCTTTTCGGATTCTACGCCGGAGTTGAAACTGTACCCGAAAGCGAATTCCAGCAGCGGCTTCAGGATAAAGACTATTCCGTTGCCCTATGCAGTATAACAGGCAAGAGAAACAGTCCTGTCTCAGTTCTTGAGACATTCGGTACAGGAAATAATGATTTCGGCTACTCAGATCCGGCTTTAGACCAGCTCCTCCTTGCGGCTGACGATGCCCGTGATCTTCAGGAACTCTCTCAGATATGCCGCCAGGCTGAACAGGTAATAGCTGATAAATATATTTTTCTGCCTGTGTTTTATAAGAATATGTACCTTATCTATAAAAACACAAACAGAGATATAAATTATGACCCATATTCAGGTGTGATCGACTTCCGTCATGCTAAATACTATGGTTCATAATTTATTATGTCTCATAATTTACCTTGTTGCATTATCAGAATTTCAGCATACAATAGGAGTAGCAGCAGTAAGCGTATCACCTTGAAAGGTGGCTAGCCTGCTCCCTATTTACAGCTTATGCAGAAGGACTGAGGTTCAGCCCACGAACAGCCTTTCTGCTCCGGTCTGCGCAAACGCTGCTTTCAGATAGATGCCTAAGGGCTGAAAAGACTGCTTTACCGATAGGTATGGCAGTCTTTTCTTTTGTAACCTTTGCTGAGCTGAATGCGTTATGATAGGTAAAAGCTGATATAAGCAGTTTTAATACTATTATGTTAGAATATTCAAGCCATCTTGGTGATGATCATACTGAACATTTAAATGAGTATGTTGTATATCAGGCTCAATAAATACAATGGAGGCTGCATAAGGCAGCCTCAAAGATTACCTGTTTCACCCTCCGTGTTTCTCATTCATCGCCGCAAGCCGGGCATACTTTTTCCGTGTAGCCATACCGCCTCTGATATGGCGTTCCTCCTTATTTTTTGCGAGAACTGCCCCTACATCCTTATAAAGAGACGGGCTGAGTTCTTTAAGCTTCTGGCTCACGTCTTTATGTACAGTGCTCTTTGATATTCCAAACCATGCTGCTGCAGCACGGACAGTTGCATTATTCTCAAGGATATACTCACCGAGAATAACCGCCCGGTGATCTGACTGCTGTTTCATGTATCTCAACTCCTAAGCATTTTGTTGATACATATATATGCAGTCACCTTAATATGAATGACATAAAATTGCACAAAAAAGGTATGCCGCACAGCGCAGCATACCTTTTTATTATATTGATTATATTATTCCCTGGGAGCGTTTTTGTAAGCTTCCTCATAGAATATTTCCTGAGAATTTATCTCCTCGCCTGATGTCTTGACGTGGTGATATGTACCGTCAGGCTTCTGTATGCGTGCCTTTACATTATCCTGCATCATAAGACGAAACATGGAGAGAACTCGTTCCTTTATACTGTCATCGAGAATAGGTACGCCAACTTCGACACGGCGTATGGTATTTCTCGTCATGAAATCGGCTGAGGATATATACACCCTTGCTTCATTACCGACTCCGAAAATATATATCCTATGATGTTCAAGGAAACGTCCAACTATACTCCTGATAGTTATATTTTCGCTTGCACCGGGAACTCCTGCGACAAGACATGAAGTACCTCTTACAATAAGCTCAATCTTTACCCCTGCACACGATGCTTCTATGAGCTTATTGATAAGCTTCTTATCCGTAAGAGAATTTACCTTTACGCCTATGTATGCATCCTTGCCTGCGGAAACCTTTATAATCTCATCATCAATCATCTGGATAAGTTTATTTTGAAGACAATTAGGAGCTACAAGCAGCAGTTTTGTCTCACTGACAGTATGCCCCATACAAAGCGCATTGAAAACCATGCTTCCCTCCTGACCAATATCATAGTCAGCAGTCATAAGAGAGAAATCAGTATACATCTCAGATGTTTTCTCATTATAGTTTCCTGTGCCTATCTGAGTTATATATGAAATCTGGTTGTCCTTTTTCTTTGTAATAAGGCAGAGTTTAGAATGGACTTTAAGCTTATCAAGTCCGTATATGATACGACAGCCTGCATCCTCCAAACGCCTTGACCATTCAATGTTGTTTTCCTCGTCAAATCTTGCTCTTAGCTCCACAAGCACTACAACATCTTTGCCATTTTCAGCAGCCTCAATAAGAGCCTCCACCACCTTGCTGTTTGCAGCCACACGGTAAAGAGTCATTTTGATTGAAACAACTTCCGAGCTTCTGCTTGCCTCTTTCAGCAGTCTGAGAAACGGCTTCATGCTTTCATATGGAAATGAAAGAAATCTGTCTCTTTCCATTATTTGTTCCATGATAGACCTATCAGGAATAATATCCGCCGGCTTCTGAGGTACACGCCGTTGGAAGAACAGTGACTTGTCATGACGGAGCATATCCCTTACCTTAGACAAAAACGATAATTTAAGCGGCGCCTCAGAATGGAAAACCTGCGCCTCGTCCAGTTTAAGATATTTACACAGCTTAGATATGACAGCAGGATCCATAAGACGTGAATACTCCATTTTTACAGGCTGGAGACGGCTGCGCTTTCTTATTAAGTTCTCCATAGCCTTTCTATAGTCATCTTCTTTTGTAATCTCGTCTTCTTCAGTATCGATATCTGCGCTTCTTATAATACGAATAAGAGTTTTGCTCTTGATGGTGTGGTGAGAAAATATATCCGGCATAAAGTGGAGTATAAGCTCTTCAGACAGTATGAATCTCCTCTTATTTCCCGGCAGAGGTATAAGCTCTGGTATAACTGAGCTTGTACAAGGCACAATACCAAGCTTTTCGCTTCCCTTTTTCTCCAGCACAACTACAGCATATATAGCCTTATTGTGGAGAAATGGGAATGGCTGTTTTTTGCCGACTATCTGTGGTGACAGCAAAGGCTCTATCTCTGATTTGAAGTATCTCTCCAGATAGTTTGCCTCACTCTCACTTATTGTATGGAAGTCTACGATCTCCACTCCATGTTTTTTCAGCTCCTTACAGAGCCGCATATAGGTCATGTCCTTTTCGCACAGCAGACCTGCCGACTCGCTGAAAATTGCAGAAAGCTGCTCACTTGCTGTCATATATGTCTTGTTTTCACGCTCGTCCTCAGGCATATCAAAAAGCGACCCTACACGAACCATGTAGAATTCATCCAGATTGCTCTGAAAAATAGAAAGAAATGAGAGTTGCTCGCAAAGAGGCACCCTCTTATCCTGAGCCTCCTCAAGCACCCGATAATTAAACTTCAGCCATGACAGCTCACGATTGTCAAAGCAATTATATTTAGGCATAATAACGCCCTCCGTTTGTATTTGATTTACATTAAATTGAGTTTATAACCTTCCATCTTCTATTATATACCATCATGCGTCAATTTGCTACACATTTTTAATAAACAGTATATTATTTTTATATTAATATCACACTTGTAAAGATTTTACATTATAGCTCAATCGTTTTTATGAATTTTACAAATCAAACCCATATGTGAAAAAAATTCCGATATCAAGCTGCATATCATAACAAAGTAATAACAAAGCTAAAGGTATGTAAAACTCAGCATCAAAAAACAGTATCACCCGTAAGGATGATACTGTTTGCTTTTATTGTTTATCAGCCTATAGTCGCAGCACCAGTAGTAGTTGTTACAACAGTTTCTTCCGGGAAAGATACATCTGTGGTAACAGATGTATCAGGCTCTGTTGCATCCTGACCAGAAACCTGCAACTCCTTTTCGATAGTGATAATAAATCCATCAGTATTATTTCCAGAAACTGTGTAAACAGCATTCTTAGGCATTACCACCTCAGTATCGCCTGATTCAGCTGCCGGTACGTAGTATATCTCATACGCCTTTGAATCGGTCTCATATGTAAGAGGGCCTGATTCCATAGTGTAGCTCGTAAGGTATGTCAAATACTCCTCCAGGCACAGATCCTTTTCATACATGATAAGAGAGTGCGGCAGTCCTACATATCTGAAATGATGCGGCATAAAGTCCACACCCGTAATACCAGTCTTTGTATCCTGATAGCGAACTACAAAACCGTACTTCCAACAGTTACTGAACATCCACTCATTACGCTTTGTAAGATAAGCTACAACATCGCCCGTACTTGTGATAAGACCAATGTCAAATGTAAAACCAGTGCTTCTCTCAGTCAGGACGTTTGTATAAAGGCTGTCGGCTCCTGTGTATGTTTCGCTTGTGCTGTATATCTGAAGATTCACATAGCCATTATCAGCGCAGTATCCATCAAACAGATCCGAAATAGGCTGCATGATGATCTGGTTCACCTTCAGACTGGAATCTCTGGGCTTTACATTCATGTTGGAATTCGAAGAAAAATCAACAAAATCCGTCGTTCCAAGGAACGGACAGGTCTCGCTTACAAGGATCAACGGACCATTGTGCACCTGATTCTGGGAGAGGATTATAGTTTCAGATGATGAATCTTCAGTAGTCTCCTCAGTAGCTTCTCCCGATTTTTCATCACTTCCGCTTTCGTTTGTAGTTTCCTCGGAAATACTTGCTCCAGTAGCAAAGTTGCCTGAGGCTGTTATAATTCCTTCAGTATCGCCCGGCACTGTGGGAGATATAACGTTTCTCCAGAGAAAATCAAACAGGAATATAAGCAGTATAAGTCCGCACAGCAGAAGTATTATATTTGGAAAGCGAAGCCGCATTTTCTGTTTTGCCATAGTTAAGGTGTCTCCTTTCAGGATCGTTCATAATAAATTTTTATTCCTCAGTTTTATCTACTGTTTCTGTCTCTGTTGTATCGGATGATGACGCCAGCTCAGTTGCGATTTCTCCGTTTTCATCAGTTACAAGCGCACCATTTTCGTCTGTAACTATAACATAAACATCTGTGGCTTTGGTAGTCACTCGTGTGTCAAGATCATCGGGCATAGCATATGTACCAGTGATAGTGCCGTATATCGCAAATGCATCCCAAATCGGATCCATTGAAGTGGGAGCATGACCGGTTATAAGGACATATTCCCTACCATTTACAGCCTTTGCATAGCTTGCAAGACAGTGACCTGCCTGATCATGGAAACCAGTCTTTGCACCTATGATCTGGATACCAGATACCTCTGAGCCATACATTCTGCTGAAAGCAGTGCTTTGCAGAAGTATACCACCCGGATGCTGCTGGGTGGAGGTCGTCTGATATTCCACAGTGCTAAGTATCTTCCGACAAATGTTGTTTTCCATAACTACCTTCATAAGCACTGCAATATCAGTTGCCGTTGAATAGTGATCCTTATCATAAAGACCTGTGGAGTTGGTAAAGTGAGTATCATCCATGCCAAGCTCCTCAGCCTTTTTGTTCATCATATTAACGAAATTTTCCTCAGTTTCAGCCACATACTGAACAACTGCTATAGTAGCGTCTGCACCTGATGGTAGTATCATGCCATACAGCAAGTCGGTCACTGTAACAGTCTCCTGATCCTCAAATCCGGCACGTGCAGCCTCCTGCTCAATGAGCGGACTTATCATCTCGTATGTA
Organism: uncultured Ruminococcus sp.; assembly: GCA_944386525.1. Lineage (GTDB taxonomy): Bacteria > Bacillota > Clostridia > Oscillospirales > Ruminococcaceae > Ruminococcus_C. The sequence goes on from CALXBL010000024.1 coordinate 18,880, forward strand.
AGAGTATATGTGGCATTGAAGTCAGTTATATTTTCTACAGCAACAAGCAGTGTCATGAGCTTAGTCATAGATGCGGGATCCATTCTCAGGTCTGCACCTCTGTAAGCCAGTATCTCATTAGTCTGGACATCGAGCAATACTGCATACTTGCTATATATATTGGCATCAGTAAGCTGAAGTGCGTCGTCGGCATATCTGGGATAATTCCAGTTTGTGCTGTCATCGTCTTGCGACTCATCATCGTCATTTTCGGGATTAGCTACAAACAAAGCATTTGACGAGCCTGAATTTCCGGTTGTGCTGGATTTCCAGTTTGCGCTGCTTTTGTTTACCCATATTACCGCAATCACAAAAAACACTACGATCACAGCAAATATTATGAGCAGTATACCTATCATACGACTGTTGCCGTTTTTTCTTTTACTATATCTCATGTGACACCTCATTAAACAATAGTATATCAAATTTAATTATAATACGATGCTCGGAAATTGTCAATAGAGATAATGTATAAAAGCCGGTGTTGAATGGGATTTATGTTAATTGTGCCTAAAAATACACACTTTTCAAAACCGGATAGTAAACAAAATGAGACTGCCGTAAATCAGCAGTCTCATTTTCAGGATCATTCAATATCAGCTTCATCTAAAAGCTGGTCATAATAATCGTATATGCCCTCACGTGCCGTAAAGTTCTTTTTGCTCACAGTGAAATGTGAGTATTCACCGTTGACGAAAACTGCATAATTTTCGCTGTCTGATACAATGAATGATATGACAGTCTCTGTGCCGTCAGTCAGCCTGTATGTTATCACTATCTCCGGCTCAGCGCTTTCATCGACCGGGCAGTCTATTACAAATGTATCATATCTTATACCCTGTATCTTATCAAAAAAGTCCTCGAGAGTCTCTACCATTTCCTTGCCCTTGTCTTCAAGAACAACGCCATTGAACGTATAGTTGCCGTTTTCATCGTCAATAGTGATCTCTGCGTTGGAGCGCTCCTCCCATCTTATGCTTACACTTTCAGTATTTGTAAAGCTGCTTGTATATATGTGCTCCAGGATAAACTCCTCAGGCTTATCCTGCAGGAAACTCGTATAGGTCGACTCCATGTAGAATATCTGACCAGTCTCCTTGCAGATAAGGCATACAAATGATGTATCATCAATAGGATAATCCTGAGCCAAGAGAGTTGTAGTCTCGCCGTTATCCTGTTCAAATGTGAACACATACTCAGGTGAATCAAAGCCGTATTCTGCATACTGCTCCTCAGTTACATATTCATCGCCAAACTTGTCAACTATCATCTGTCGTATCTGTGTTGTGAGGGAGGATACGGCAGTATTATCAATACGGTCAGATATTTGCAGGGGCTGCTTCATTTCCCAGAACGACTTGCTGTTTCTCTCCAGTTCATATACGAGTTCGCCGTGAGCCTCAAGCGATATTCTGCATATTTCCGAATCACTGTTACGGAGGATATATATACTTTTAAGTGAATTCTTGTTTGCAGTTATATAGTCTGCATAATCCTTTGATACAGCATATACATTATCCCTGCCCTCCATGGTAACGTAATAAAACTCCTGAGTTGCGCTCAGCTTGCCAACATTTATCGTGTGAGTGTTGCCGTTTTCATGCAGAGTGATCACAGTGGAAGGAGAATCAAGACCATAGCTTGCCAGGTCTGCCTCGGCTACTGGACAAATAATATCATCTGCTGTAAGTGAAGAAAGCTGGGATGCCATACTATTTAAATAGTATGTATTGATCTCAAAATCAACTTCATTCTCCAGTTCCCACTTACCTTCATCATTGAGAACAGCATTATATTCAGCATCCTGTGTCTTGATATCGATTTTATTGATATCATTCGACTGAACACTTACAAGCACCTTTTCCTGAGCTATGCGTTCTTCCTCGGCTGCATTGTTTGATTCCATGTTGTTTACAAACAAAAGTATACCAACGGCTATGCCGACCAGTACAATAAGAGAAAGGATCAGAGTGAGTTGTTTTTTCATAGTGCAATATCCTTTCTTATGAATGACGTCTGCGGAGCCAGATAACCACTCCGATAACCATTATTACAACAGGCAGCGCAATAAAGAAGACTATCAGTGAATAAGCCGAGCTTTCAGTCAGGCTCATATAGTCAACTGCTGCACTCTTTTCTCCGATGCCCATATCAAGATTCTGATTGGCCATCCATGTGACGGTCGCCAGATAGATATAGTAGGATGAGAGATATGAAACATCCTCGATATGCTCGTCATCAATAAATTCAGCATTGCCAAATAAAGTCACCTTTGCATTATTTCTGCTCTTGTCTTCGGAGTATACAGCAAGCTCCAGTGCATATCCTTCAAGAATATCTGAATCATATGTACCACCATAAGGCTCACCTACAGATGTTTCAGAAGATGTGAGCAGTGTGCCTGTGACTACAGACTGGATGTTTTCGTTGTCATAATCAATCGAGAAACTTCTTGACTTCGGCATATATGTGATGAACTCAGAGTCGATAAGGGATTGAATGTCTCCATAAAGGTCGGAGCTCTCCTCCTGTTCAACTATGCTGCATATGATGTTTGTATTGTCATCTGCCATATGCATATCGCTTTCTGTTTCATATACATAGTTGTAATCTATTTTTAGACAGAAAGGATCAATAAGCTCCTGAAGATTATCGTAATCAAATTCGCCTCCGTTAGGCGGCAGCATCACAGACATATTGCCGCCTTCATCAAGATAAGCGGAGAGCTTATCCACTTCCTGCTTTGTAATGTCACTTGACGGAGCAGCAACTACAATAATCTCAGCATCATCCGGCACGGTTTCAACATCGGATAAGTTTAGTGTTGCAGTGCGGTAGTTCTTGCTTTTCATAAGAGCTGTTATCTTTGAGTAGCTGTCTGTCATATCCTTCTCGCCGTGACCTGTCAGGAAGTAAACAGTCGGCAGATAGCCGTCTACTACAGCTTTAAGTCCGCTGGTAAGGACATTCTCGCCCTGAAAGGTCTCCTTGCTCTCGGTGATATTGCCGTAATCGTCGTATGTATAATTCGTGCTGTACATACTGATGCCGTTGATATGGCGTTTGTTGTCGCCGCATATCAGGACAATATCGCCAACATTAAGGGTGTACACATTATCCGAGTTGATCTTCTCAAGTATATCCTCATTCTCGTTGGGATCAAAATCAATAAGGTTAATGCAATCGTACTCATCGTATTCAACCAGCGCACGGTAAAGCGAACGTGTTGAACTGTCACTTTCAAGCTCTTCCATTTCCATAAGAAGATACATATCAACGTTAACACCCTGTTCTTCCAGCTCATCCAGATAATCAGTCGATGTTTCACTGAGACTAAAAAGTTTTTGTACAGATACGTCGATATTGAAGTCCAGCTTTGCAACCACAACATTTATGATAATTGCTATTACCAGTATGAGTATTGCGATTATCCATGCAAAGCTGGTAAAAATCTTATTTTTTGCATTTCGGATCTTTGCCATTATAAATTACCTCCGGCTTGTATAATCGTATCAGCTTAGCTGTGGCTGAAGCGTCGTTTTTCGATAGAGATTATTGTCCACAGCAGGAATACGATTATCTCTGTCACGTAGCTTACAAGGTCAGAAAGCTGACAGAAGCCCTGTGTGAAGTTCTCGAACTTAGCCTGATTAGAAAACCAGTACAGTACATCGGAGAACACTGGAAGTGATGCCAGAAAACTTGAACCCAGCATCAGCTCCATGAAAAACAGCACAAGTGATGCCGCCACGGAAAGCAGCATCGCAAGACCTGGGGTCGCCACAAATGAAGATACCATTAGTCCAAGGGCAATATATGCAAGACCATAAAGCAAATAGCCCACATAGCTTGCTATAAGATTCGGAATTACAACATATCCATATATTGATGCAACAACAGGATATATAAATGATACTATCATTGCTATCACAAGTACAGTAGCAACTGCCAAAAATTTAGCAAGCACTATCTTCGACACGCTAAGCGGACTTGCAAGCAGCAGGACTTCTGTTCCATTTTTACGTTCCTCTGCAAATGCACGCATCGTAAGAATAGGTATAAGAAGTATGGTGGTAAGAAGTATATTATAATAGAAGAAATATGAAAACTGGAACTCAACCTGGCTGCTTGTGGCAGTAAATATCCACCATACAAAGAAACCCGAAAAGATCAGCATTACCAGTCCGATAAAAACATAGGCTATGGGCGAAAAGAAGTAACCCTGCAATTCCTTTTTATAAAGCGAAAACATAGCTCAGACCTCCTTATTCTCGTCAGCAGCCTCAGTTTCAGCCCCTGATGATGCATCCTCAGCCTGCTGATCCGCTTCGTTTTCCATTTCATCAACAAGCTCCTTGAGCGACTTTCTCTTGCCCTCTGGCTGGTTTACAAGGTTTACGAAAATCTGCTCGAGGCTCTTGCGCTCCTCAGAAACCTCCAGTACATCAAGCTTGTTATAAAGCAGTGCAGACAGCAGAGAATTGCGGACATTCTTGTCCTTCACCTCTACATCGTATGTATAAACGCCGGTCTTGACGAAAGTGATATTTGATACACGTACAACACCATCCACATGCATAGCAGTTTTTGCAACTTCCCGTGAACTGCCCTGCACCTTGAGCTTGAGTACAATGTTGGACTGTGAGCTGTCCTCAAGGTTTGCTATAGTGTCAATAGCCTGAATCTCACCATGGTTGATGATCACTACTCTGTCGCATACAGCACTTATCTCAGACAAAATATGAGAGCTGAGAATGACAGAATGGTCACGCTTAAGTTCCAGAATGAGATTACGCACCTCAATAAGCTGAGATGGGTCAAGACCTACAGTAGGCTCATCAAGGATAATTATTTTGGGATCACCTATAAGAGCCTGCGCAAAACCTACACGCTGACGGTATCCCTTGGAAAGATTACCTATAAGCCGCTTGCTCACATCGGAAATATTCATCCTATTCATTACACGCTCCACGTGAGAACGCCGCTTTGCACCCGGAACACCTCTGAGTCCTGCAACAAACATAAGGTATTCGCCCACCTTCATATCTGTATAAACAGGCGGTATCTCCGGCAGAAAACCAATGCATTTCTTTGCTTTTACAGGATCGTTTTCAATATCATAACCGTTAATTGTTACCGTGCCGCTGGTTGACGGTATAACTCCGCAGATGATGTTGAGAGTGGTCGACTTACCAGCGCCGTTTGGCCCCAGAAAACCAAGTATCTCATTATCTTCTATATTGAAGCTAATATTCTTTACAGCAGCCTTCCGACCGTAATATTTGGTCAGGTTTTTAATTTCTACCATAAAAATCTCCTTTCCGCTTTAAATAAAAGCAGTTACATTTATTATCTCAAAATAATATATATATAGCATTGCTTAAAAGTAACAATTATATTAACTAAGGTAAAAAAACATAAAGCCCGCTTTTTCAGGGTTAAAGAAAATGGATAAACTGATACAAGCCGCCGTACATTTTCAGGATACTGCATACGGAAAGTATACCAATTATATATGGTGAAGCTGTGTGAAGCTTGTGGAAATGCGTGAAAAAGGTTAAAAGACAATTTTTTAACATTAAATTTAATACGTTTAATGGTTAAAGTGCATATATTAACTCCACAATTTCTGTTAAATACTACAAAATAATGGCTTTAGCTGGAAGTTATTTTGGATTTGGGTTGACAAAATTTGTAAAGTAGTATATAATTTTAAATATAAAAGTGCGCTATTTGTGTGCGTATTTTGTGAAAAATACGTTCCAAATTGCGGGGAAACCGACAGTTATTTGCTGGTGCTGAAATGTATCCAAGGTACGGTCACAATTACCATGGAAAGGATGTGCCGGTGGCAGATAACAGTCAGCTTTTTATTTAATTCATTTTTTATCATTTTAATTTAATGAGAGGGGAATTTTTCAAATGCAAATGAAAAAGAGCAAAGCTTATCTCGCAGCTTTCCTTGCAGCGGTAACTACTTGTACAGCTATTATGCCTACAGTTGCATCTGCAGAAAGAACTAAGGAAGAAGCTTACGGTGACGACACCTATGCAGCACGTTTCATGTCCCTGTACGACGATGTTGTAACTAATGGTATTGAAAACGGCTATATGTCTAGCACCTCAACTGTAGACGGCGGTTTCGGCGTTCCTTACCACTCTGTGGAAGAGTTGTGTATCGAAGCTCCTGACTACGGTCATGAGACGACATCTGAGGCACTCTCCTATCTGGTATGGGTTGCTGCAATGAGAGATAACATTGTAAATGACGCTAAGAACGGCGAGATCACTGTTGCTAACACAAAGGATGCTTCCACCGAGGAAGTTGGCGATCTGGCTAAGGCTTGGCTGACTATGGAAGGGTCCATGATCCCGGACGCACAAGGCGGCATCATGAACAGAACTGAACTCAGTGCTACATATTCTGACGAATGGGAACAGGTTGAAATGTATCCTACAGATATGGATCAGGGCATAAAGGGTATCAACCCGATTCACTCTAAGTTCTGCAGCGCTTACAGCGGTGATGAGGGTCTGTACCTCATGAACTGGCTGGCTGACGTTGATGACTGGTATGGTTTCGGCACCGGCATTTCTTCTCAGTACAAGCAGCAGAACGTAAACGGTAACTTCACCATGATTAACACATTCCAGCGTGGTGAGCAGGAGTCCTGTTGGGAAACTATCCCTCACGCTTCTGTAGAAGAACTGAAGTTTGGTGTATCCGGCAACGGTATGAAGGCTTTCTTCAATACAGAAACAAAGGTAGCAGCTCAGTTCGCTTACACAAACGCTCCTGACGCTGAAGACCGTGCTATTCAGGCTGTATATGCAGCTAACCGTTGGGGCGTTGGCGATCAAACTGTTGACTCCAAGTGGGGCGGCTCTCAGTCTATCTCTGATCTTGCTGGTAAGATGGGTGACCAGTGCCGTAACAATATGTATGATAAGTATTACGTAGATATCGGCGCTCAGAACAAGAACGCTGGCTACGGCGATGATCAGGGTAAGCACTACCTGATGAACTGGTACACATCATGGGGCGGCGCTCTG
>CALXBL010000025.1 GCA_944386525.1 uncultured Ruminococcus sp.
GGGCCATTAGCTCAGTTGGTCAGAGCTCCCGGCTCATAACCGGTAGGTCCTGGGTTCGAATCCCCGATGGCCCACCAATGAAGTATTATACAAACCCTTTTTACTTTATCGGCGGTTTCGCTGTTTGTGTTGTTGTATAATACCAAAACGGAAAACAGAGAGTCCTTTGGGGCTCTCTGTTTTTACACTTTTTTATATAGGTAGCTTTTGCAGTATCATTATTGCAAAAGCTATTTTCATTTTTTAGAAGATTATATTATTCTTAATAATCATCTTCGTCATAAAGTTCGGAATCTTCATCGTAGTTCAATATTAGATAGGGATTTCCAATTACATAATCAATTGTTTCGATGCGTTCTAACCATTTCGGTTTGTTATTCTCTATCATTTCTTCATATTCATCGGAGACTATATCATGCAATGAGGAGCAAGAATTTTTATTTGTAATCAGACTTTGAATTAAATCAGGGATATAACAAGATTCAAATGGCAATTGTTCGATATTTTCAATCATTTTTGAGGATAGATGTTCTTTTCCACATCTAATTAAATACCATATAAATTCTTTTTTTGAACGTTCTATTCTTTTAAGAGTTTCATACAAGTCATTACCAAAATACTTATTTAAAGCGTATTTTGCTACCGATTCTGAGTGGATTTCATAGACATAAATGTTTAACTCATGTGATATATCTATAATCAACTTGTAAAGTGTTTGAGCTATGTTACCAAGAGCTTTTCCGTATTGATGTTTGATTTTTTCGTCAAAGTCTTCTTCAGATATATCTTGCCCAAATCTTCTGAGTAGTTCAACTTCTAAAACATTGTTTTTATTGTAATGAAATCTGTTGTACCTTGCTTCAGAATAAAATTTATACAGAGTATTCAAAAGCTCTTTTGATTTTGGTTTCAAGGATACATTCTTGTTTTTTGAAATTAGGTCGAACATCGCACAATGGTTATGACCGAATAGCAGTTTATCAATATGCTTTTTGTCAAATGATGTATTTCTATAATTCATCATCTCAATAATTATCTTTAGTAAACGCTCAACCCCTTGTGCTGCTTCATACAATGACATGAATATATAGTCTGGAATTGTATATTCATCATGCTTTGAAATTTGTACGTGGTTAATATCTTCGATTGACTTCCATATTTGAATACCAGCAATTTCCACTTCTTTTACAAGTGAAAAGTTCATCTCCATTATTCCTCTGTCTGAATCAGGCTTGCCATCTGATAGTTCAAGTTGTGCGATAGAGTGTATAAAACTTGATTGTCTGGTTAAAAGTAAAGAATTTTCATCGTAGTTTAGAAAATCATCTATAGAATCATCATAAGCTATTGTGTATCCATATGATATAGGTGTAGAAGTAAAAAACGGAGTATCTTCTTCTTCGCACCCAAAGCAAGTTATAGTTTCTCCATTTATACTAAAGCAACGAAGAAGTCTTTTCCAAAATTGCTTTCTTGGGTCAGTTGATTGAACGTCAACTGAACTCATTCCAATGTACGCTGGAAAAGTTGCTTTTAATCTTGTATCAATCTGTTCGGCAATTTTGGCTTCAATATCTTCAAATACAAAAACATATATGTTGCCTGAATAATGCTCGGTATCTGTTTTTATAGTACATACATCATCCCGTATAATGAATGGATTGATGTCATCGTAGATGCTTCTGTTAACTATATCACCTTTAGAACATATAACTTTTTCAGAATTGAATGTAATTTCTTTCCCCTTGATTAAATACTCGAATACAACTTCACCATAACAACAATCTTCAATTTTGTTGCTATCAAAGAAAAACGCAATAACCTTTAACTTTTTAGATTTAGATTAACCTTTCATATTTAGTCCTCTCTTTCAATTTAAGTTTTGATAATTTTTTATCATACCAAGCAGAATCTCTTCAAACAGGGATTCTGCTTTTTTATTTCTCCGATTGAATTTAAAGCAGCATTCTTCCAAGCACATATTTGTCTTTTTGTCCGAGCATGCGCTTTGCCGACCTCCAAGCAGTCGACGATTTAAAATTTCATCTACAACATCTTCAATGAGCGGTAGCAATTTGCTGCCGCTTTTTTTGTTTATCACCATAAGTTTATATTTCTCTGGAACTCTCGCATATATGTTTATTCCATTAGTTCTTATTGTGCTGCCACTTGCAATATTTCTTCGTATGAATGAATGGTAATCAGTTTGAGAGTGAAGTTCCATACTGATATGACCATATCCATTTTCTATTACCTCAACTGCAATATAGGTATGATAAGTAAAACCGTCTGTATCAGACTTTATATGAACATCATCTACAATAACAGTATCTTTCAGTTTTTGCTTTTCACATCTGCTGATTGCTGCTCTTAATTTGTCGAGGACTGATAAAGCCGTATGATAACTGCCGAGGTCAATCACATTCATCATTTCAAGTGCATTTGCACAGCTTGTTTCATTTGCGATATACCAAGCTGATTTCAGCCATTTTGAAGCAGGCAGATGTGAGCGTTGTAATGATGTACCAGAAATAATAGTAGACTGATATCCGCATTCTTTACACTTATATTTCATGTTCCCCACTTTCCAGTGTTCACTGTGCGAACATCTCGGACATTCCCAACCGTTTGCCCACCTTAAATTGTATAGATAATCAATGCTTTTCTGCTCATTGCTGAAAATATGGTCAAATTCCTCAAAATAGCTTTTCTTTGTTTCCATATCTTTATTATATCATACTGTTTTAGGTTCGTCAAGTACATAATCAGGGATCCCAATAGTTAAAGTCTCTGTCGAAAGTGCCAAAAAAGTATCAAGTGGTGCAAATGTATGTTCGGCAGAAAGGTTTGTTATTTATGACAACAGTTGAAATTTCAAGGGCTCAAGCACAGGAGTTTGCGATGGCGATATTTGATAGTATCGCAAGCTACATTGAAACCCACAAAGAAGAGTACGAGGAATTTCTAAGAAGCGAGGAACAGAACGGAGGTGAACTAATATGAAAACAAACACACAGAAGACTTATACTATGACATTGTATTACAATAAGGTTCGCCAGAATGCGAGAAATGCTGTTTATCCTCATAGAATTGTGATAAGTAATACGGAAGATTTAAAAATTGCAGTTTCTTATGACCATGTTTGTGCGAGGTATAAAGACAGCTATCGTAAAAATACAAATTTCATTCAAGCGGATTGCAATATGTTTGATGTGGATAATAGCGAAACAGATTGTCCCGATGAATGGATCACACCAGAAGATGTGCAGAAAGCTTTTCCCGACGTTCCTTTTTATGCTTCCTATTCTCGCAACCATATGAAGCAAAAGGGAGAAAAAACTCCCAGACCTAAGTTCCATTTGTACTTCCCAGATGTAGAGTTTTCAGATATCAAGGAATACAGCAGACATAAAAAGTCAGTTTGTGATTATTTCAAAAAGTTTGACCAGAATGCAAAAGACGCTGCTCGTTTTTTCTTTGGGGTTGAAAATCCAAAAGTTGAATTTTATGGTGGTAATACGCTGTTATTCAATTTTATGCAGACTGTTTCTGTTGGCGAAGAAGCAAAGCGAAAATCGGTTGATACAGAAATAAAGCTTGATAACATACCAGAGGGACAGCGTAACACCACGATGCACCATTATGCACTAAGAGTACTAACTAGATATGGGGTGGATGATGAAACGGCGTATCGGGCGTTTATCAATGAATCTCAAAGGTGTTCACCGCTATTGGATAATTTGGAGCTTAGTCAAATTTGGAATGGTGCAGTAACTTATTACAATAGTGTTATCAAAACAAGTGCCGACTATATACTGCCAGAACTTTATAATATGGGCATTCCAAGAATTCATTTTGAATTGCCCGTTGTTGATTACAAAGCACTTTCAACTATAGCTACAGTAAGAGAAGATGACAGATATTTTAATATTGAAATCGGAAGAGAATTTCTTAAAGCTTTCGGAATTAGAATAAGATACAATGAAATGAGCCATGATTATGAGATTGAAACACAATCCCCGGTAATTAATGGAGAAAATGGCTTTGAGTTGCTTGTTACGCTATTAGAAGATTCTATTGCAAAATTAGCATATAAAAGAGGAAGAAAAACTATAATATGTGATTTCCTTAATTTTATTGCAAATGAAAATTGTTATCACCCTGTAGCAGATTTACTTAAAAAAGAACCATGGGACGGTATTGACAGATTGCCTGAATTATATCGAATGATGGGGCTATCAGATAAATTCTATATGACACTTGTGAGAAAATGGGCTTTGCAATCCATAGCAATTTTGTATAACAGCGATGAAAATCCGATTTCTGCTCAAGGTATTCTGGTGCTGCAAGGCGGACAAGGTATCGGTAAAACCGAATTTTTCCGTCATCTTGCTATCAAAGATAAATTCTTCAAAGGCGGCGCTGTGCTGGATATGAGGAATAAAGACACCATTATATCATCTACGAGGGTATGGATATGTGAGCTTGAAGAAATTGACAGTACAACAAATAAAAAGCAATCCGAACTGAAAGCTTTTATTACTGAGACATATGACAGATACAGAGAGCCTTACGCCCGTAAGGAAGTGCAAAGATTTCGTAAAACCTCATTTTGCGGTACTGTAAATCCGTCCGCTTATCTTACAGATGAAACCGGAAATCGCCGTTATTGGACTGTCCCTGTCAAGAATATGAACGTTGAGAGTATATTTGCACATACTCCCGAATGGTATACACAATTTTGGCGACAAATGCTTTGCGAATACAACAATAATCCAAAAGGCTATCTGCTTACTAAAGAGGAACAGGACGCAGTTAACCGCAGTAATGAAAGCTTTGAAACACTTCTGCAAGGTGAAGATGAGTTTATGACAGTCTTTGATACATCTGCTGATTACTCACTTTGGACTAATAGATTGACCGCCGCACAAATAGCCGATGAACTAAACAGCAGATTCAAATCTTTGCATATCAGCAGTATGAGTGTGGGAAAAAATCTTATTCCTCGCATTGAAAAGCGAACAAGCAAACAGTTTGTAAGAAAAACAATTCGTGGAAGAAATTTTATTCTTTGTCCGCCATTTGCTGAAGATATAACATACGAAACTTAATTGCTTTGTACGGATCTGCATATCCAAGCACTTTCGCACACTGCGTAGCCGGAAAATATTCCTTTCCGTCAATGAGCAGGATACTCAGCTCACCAAATTCGCTGTTTTGAAAAACCTTTAATTCAGTCATTAGAATTTTCCTCCTTTCTATTTACATTCACACACCTTTGTGATACAATTATCATAGGGCTTTTTCTGCCCTGTCGTATGTGTATATTTATATTATAATCCCCATTTGTGTATTTGTCAATAATTAAATCCCAAAACGTGAATCTTTGTGATTTGTGTACAGAAAGGTGGAGATAAACTTGTCTATCATTGACAACGTTTTATGCCTAATGAAGGCACTTAATATCAACCAAAACGAGTTGTGCAACCATTTGCATATCGGAACAAGCACCATGTCCAACTGGAAAACAAGAGGGACAGATCCCCCTGCTAAATATATAATCCCAATATGTGAATTTCTAAATGTGTCTCCCGAGCAACTTCTCACAGGTAAAAAATCAGCAATACAAGCACCTACTGGATTATCTGAAAATGAGCAGGAATTAACCGATATTGAAGAAAAACTGTTAAAGGACTTTCGGTCACTAAGCCAGCAAGGACAAGACTATATACGCCAGCAAATGTTCATGGCAAGAGAAGTATATAAAAACGATAATCTACCTCAATCAAACCTAAATGCAGGATAATGAATGACTATCCCTTCATACTTAAATTGCTATGCCTTTCTTCACCCTATGATGATATTCTGTTTAACGAAAGCACCGAGATCCGCTGCTTTGGAAAGGTAATTGGATGTGTATAATAGAGGATACCAACTGGTTGGTATCCCAGCTTATTTTAGTTGGCAGCTTGGTATCCTAATTTTCAACTTTTAATTGAGCAACTGTTGAAACTCAGTTTAAAAACTCATGTTTAAAAATCAACGCATTTTCGGTATTTTAAACGGATTAAATTATAATTTAAACGGTGTTTAAACGGATTTTACCAGATTTAAATGTAAAAAATAAATGCCCGGATCCTGAGCGGACAAGCTCATTTTCCGGGCATTTCTTTTGACAACTCATATTTTTATTCATTTTTGTTTTCCGCACCATTCCACGGAGAATATCACGCATTTTCGGCACTTTCCGAACCATTCCACACCATTCCAGCCTTTTCAATCCCTTTGCACCTTTTTTGTATTTTCCCCGTCACTTCACATAAATGTTTTCATTTGTCCGTTCATGGAATAAAAATAAACGGGTGTTGCCAGGACTATAACGTCCGCATTTACCATTTTGTCAAGTATCAGTGCCATATCGTCTTTTTGGACGCATTTATGAGTTGCATTGCAGGCTCCGCAGCCATGGCAGTATCTGATATTCATGTCTGCCAGAAACACTTTTTCAACGGTATGTCCGGAATCCTTTGCACCATCAGCAAAACGGTCGCAGAGAAGATCTGAGTTTCCGCCTTTTCGAGGACTTGAGGAAATAATAAGGATTTTTTTCATTGGCTGTTCCTCCCAAATTGTTATTTTTCAAAGCAATATGTAAATGTGGTTTAAATATAGTATATCACAAATTTTCTTGACAGGGAATATCCGATATGTTATTATGGTATTAACTATTAGTTTATACTACTTCGGAGGTGCAATATGTACAATCCAATGCTCGACACATTCATTGCTGCAGCAGACTTAGGGAGTTTTACCAAGGCCGCCCAAAAGCTCTATATTTCTCCAACAGCGGTGATGAAACAGATCAATGCCTTGGAAAGCCATCTGGATATTAAGCTGACCGAACGCATGTCTTCCGGGATAAAGCTGACCAAGGCGGGAGAGGCTATTTACAGCAGTGCAAAGTTCATTATAGATTATTCCGGAAAAGCCGTTGCGGAGGCGAAGGCAAGGAGTATCGACTGTGATACCACATTCTGCGTAGGAACTTCGCTGCTGAATCCTGCAAAGCCTTTTATGGATATATGGTATCGTGTAAATCATGAGTTCACTGAATACAAGCTTCATCTTGTGCCGTTTGAAGACAATCACGAGGGAATATTGTCGGAAATTGAAATGTTGGGGAGAAAATTTGATTTTCTTATAGGCGTCTGTGATTCAAGGGCGTGGCTTTCACGCTGCAATTTCCTGCACCTGGGAAGATATAAAAAGATGATTGCTGTTTCAGGGGAGCATAGGCTGGCAAAGAAAAGTATTGTTTATCTTAACGACCTGTATGGGGAAACTTTGATGATGGTAAGGCAGGGGGATTCGGGAGTAAATGATCTTCTTCGCAGCGATCTTGAAAAAAATCATCCTCTCATCAAGATAGAAGATACTCCTCAGTTTTATGATATTTCTGTATTCAACCGCAGCGCTGAAACAGGAAAGGTTCTGCTTACCATAGAGTGCTGGCAGGATGTGCACCCGGCACTGGTGACCATACCCGTAAACTGGGATTACAGTATACCTTACGGACTGCTGTACAGCTTAAATGCTTCATGCGATGTGCAAAGATTTGTGGACACGGTGAAAAGGGTTTGTCTTGGAGGAGAAAATGCAAATTAATGCGGGTATTATGAGCTGGATTTGACAGCTATATTGATGACTTTAGGCATTCTGGAGGAGGTACTGCCATTTAACGGTTTATATAGACTGGTAAGCCGTAAAATGCAAAGACACTTTTGACATAACCGTCAAAAGTGTCTTTTTAATACTACTGTATAGCTATCAGCCTTATGTGACAGCTTTTATTTTTACTTAGCGTAATCAACTACGCGGCTTTCACGGATAAGATTTATCTTAATCTGACCTGGGTAATCCATTTCAGATTCAATCTGCTTTGCAATCTGACGTGCTACCAAAACCATCTTTTCGTCGTTGATAGCCTCGGGCACAACCATAATACGAATCTCACGTCCTGCCTGGAGCGCGTAGCATTTTTCAACGCCCTCATAAGAGGAACAGATGCTTTCCAGTTTCTGCAGACGCTTGATATAGTTTTCATAATTCTCACTTCTTGCAGCTGGTCTTGCAGCTGATATAGCGTCTGCCGCCTGAACGATGCAAGCAATTGCAGTCTTGGGTTCGACATCGTTGTGGTGAGCTTCAACAGCGTGAATGACCTCTGAACTCTCGTTGTAGCGCTTACATACGTCAACGCCTATCTGTACGTGTGAGCCCTCAATTTCAGCAGTAAGAGCCTTGCCTATATCGTGGAGCAGGCCTGCTCGTCTTGCAAGGTTTGCATCAACACCCAGCTCAGAGGCAAGTATGCCTGCAAGTCTTGCAACCTCAATAGAGTGGTTCAGTACGTTCTGACGGTAGCTGGTACGGTAATACAGACGACCCAGCAGCTTTACAACCTCGTTATTGATGCCGTGTACATTAGTTTCCAGAACGGCTCTTTCGCCCTCCTGACGGATGCGATGCTCAACCTCACGCTTTGCCTTTTCAACCATTTCCTCAATCTTTGTGGGATGAATGCGCCCATCAGCAATGAGCTTTTCCAGTGCAATACGTGCGATCTCACGGCGAACATGGTCAAAACATGATAGAGTAATAGCCTCGGGTGTATCGTCGATAATAAGGTCAACACCAGTGAGGGTTTCAAGAGTTCTGATATTTCTTCCCTCACGTCCTATGATTCTGCCCTTCATCTCATCGTTGGGCAGAGGCACAACTGATACAGCCGTTTCAGATACCTGATCTGCTGCGCACTTGGCAATTGCCAGTGAGATATAGTTACGAGCCTTCTCCTCGCACTCATCTTTAAGGCTCTGCTCATAAGCAGTTATCTTCATTGCCTTTTCGTGTATCAGTTCATTTTCCATTGTGTTCAGGATATATTCCTTAGCCTGGTCACGTGAAAACTCAGATATGCGTTCCAGCACATTCATCTGGTCCCGTTTGAGAGACTCAGCTTCAGCCAGTTTTTCCTCTGCGCTTTTGAGTTTCTTCTGCAATACTTCTTCTTTGCGTTCCAGATTATCGGTCTTCTTATCCAGAGTTTCTTCTTTCTGCTGGACACGTCTTTCCTGACGTCCTATTTCGGAACGTCGTTCCTTGATTTCCTTTTCTGCTTCGGAGCGCAGCTTGTAGATCTCGTCCTTAGCCTCTACCAGAGCACTCTTCTTCTTGTTTTCTGCGTCTTTCTTTGCGTCGGAAAGGATTCTTCTTGCTTCCTTTTCAGCGGAACCGATAGCAGCCTCAGCCTGCTGTTTGCGCTGCTCAATACCTGCTGCCACGCCTTCATCATAAGCTTTATTCTTGCTGGAATTCATAATAATAACGCCAACAGCACAGCCAATGGCAAGAGCTATAACTCCGATCGCAATTGCTACCCAAATTGAAATCATTTGTGTGCACAACCTCCTTATAATTTTGCTTGAGTATTATCATACAAGCTTTGGGCGGTATGTGCCGCTATTCTTATTCATTTCATGTAAGAACTGCCGCCTTAAAAAAGGCGCAGTAACCCTTTCTGTCTGTTCCTCACTTTCCGTCTCCTCTGAGACGACTTTATGAAATAATTCTCGCAGACCCATCAATATCTGCGTACATTTCTCCATATGAGGCATCTCTGCCAAAAATCCATTTCTTATGGATACAACTCTATGAATCAGTAGCTTCACATACTGCTTTCATTTATGCAGCTTTATGCGCCTATACGCATCTTACTGCCTGTCTTGTAATTTTATACAGCTCTTTTATTGTACACTTTTTTTGCCCTGATGTCAAGATGAAGTGAGTAAATATTTCTGAATTCTCATGATTTTTTTCACAGCGCACCATCTGTGGTCGCATTATATGTCCGTTATGTATAAATCACTTGTTTTTATTTGTGCAATATGCTTCTTGAAATTAAGCGTAAAATATGGTATAATATTTTTTGTTTATGTATGAAAAGACTATTATATTGCTATCATCGAAAAGGAGAAAGAATGTTATGAGAAGCTTAAAGGCTGTTCTCAGCTGCATTATTGCAGCTGCTGTTTCCATGCCGTTATTTGCCTGCGGAAACAATGAAGAGGAAGTATCCATGAAGGATATTTCCACAGATCTTCGTCAGCAGATAATCGACCTTGCTATGGACGATCCCAATCTAACCGGCGAACTGGAAAATAAGACCATAAAGTGGATGTCTCCATGGGATATCAATCCATCAGGCGAGGGCGGCAAGAGTACGCCCCTTGACCTCGCAATCTTCCAGGAAAAGTACGGCGGACAGATAGAATGGTATCAGGTAAACCACAACACACGCTACGACGACCTGGCTAACGCCATCAACAGCGACGAGGGAATCGACTTTTTCTTCGGCGGCGACGGCGACGCTTTCCCAAAGGGTGCGATACGTGGAATGTTTGTGCCATACGACGATTATATCGACCTTGACTCCGAGCTCTGGGCTGATGTAAAAGAGGCGAATGAAAGCATTGCATGGCAGGGCAAGCACTATCTTGCTATTACTGATATCACCGGCGACAACTGCGCTTGCATCTACAACAGAAAGACTATTGAAGAGGCTGGTCTTGATGATCCGGCTGAGTTGTTTGAAAAGGGCGAATGGGATTGGGACGCTTTTGAAGGAATGCTTGAAGAATTCTGCGATTCCTCTGCCCAAAAATATGGCATTGACAGCTGGTATTATGAGATAGGTCTTTCACAGACAACAGGTGTGCCATATATCGGTCTGGAGGACGGTGTGCTTGTAAACAATCTCCGTGATCCTTCTCTGGAAAGAGTTCAGGACTGGATATACGAGCTCTACACTAAGGATTATATTGCTCTGGGCAACGGAGACTATGGCTGGACCTCCAATCCCAGCTATATCGGCGAGGGCAAGCTGCTGTTCCACCCTTGCGGAACATGGGCTATCACCGAAAACTGGAAGGAAGTATTCGGCGAGGATATGTTCTTCGTTCCAATGCCTAAGGATCCTGAGTCTGATGAATACTACGTTGCAGGCAAGATGAATGCTTATCTGTTCGTCAAGGGCGGTCACAACCCTGAGGGTACTGCTAAGTATCTTGACTGCCTGAGGTTCTCCAAGATGAACGAGGATGTTCGTGAGCTTGACAACCAGAAGATCAAGGACGACTACGGCTGGACTGACGAAATGATTGAAATGCTCAACACCATGAACGAAATGGCTCTTGAGAATCCCAACTTCGACTTCTATCTGGGCGTATCCTCCGATATCACAGACGTTCTGGACAGCAGCGTAAATGGTATACGTGCGACCGCTCATGGCATACCGTGGGCTGAGTCGGTAAACGCTATCGACGCTCAGATACAGAATTTTGTTGACGAGGTAAACGAGGAAGCTGCGGCTTCTGCTGAATAAAAACAAAATGGGCGGAAACATTATTCCGCCCATATATTTTACACAGGAGATAAATATGAGTAAGATTTTCGATACCCATGCCCACTACACCGACAGCGCTTTTGACGAAGACAGACATGAACTGCTTAGTTCCATGCCTGATAAAAATGTAGCGCTTATTATGCAGGCGTGCACTGATATACAGGACGCCCAGAGAATAATTGCTTTGGCTGATAAGTATGACTATATGTATGGTTCAGTTGGTATTCATCCGGAAAATATACCCATCAGCACTGCGCCTGAAGACGCATACCAGCAGCTTAAAAAACTGGCAGAGCATAAGAAAATTATAGCAATAGGCGAAATAGGTCTTGATTACCACTATGAGAACTACGACAGAAATGCTCAGATAGAGCTTTTCAGAATGCAGCTGAGTTTAGCCCGGGAGCTTTCAATGCCGGTAATAGTCCACAGCCGTGATGCCACTGAGGACTGCATGAATATCCTGCGTGAATTCAGACCAAAGGGTGTTATGCACTGTTTCAGCGGGAGCGCTGAGACAGCTAAAGAAGTCATAGCACTTGGAATGTATATAGGGTTTACGGGCGTACTGACGTTTAAAAATGCTAAGAAGGCGCTGCGAGCTCTTACCGTGATTCCCGAGGATAGGCTTGTTCTTGAGACAGACTGTCCATATATGGCGCCTGTTCCCTACAGAGGCAAGCGCTGTGACAGTTCCATGATAATACACACTGCTGAGGCTGCTGCTGATGTTTTAGGAAAGACGGCTGATGAGATTTTAAAGCTGACCTATGAAAATGGTTTAAGACTTTTCGAAATTGTCAAATAGCAGACCTTTCGGCAAATTTATTGCACTGAAAATTTGTCAATCGCTATTCTGAGCATTATGCAAATCTCACCGAAACCTCACCCGTATGAAGTGTTCTGACCTCTCCGTCCGGAAGTCTCACCACAAGTCCTGCCTCATCATCTATTCCTATGACCTGGGCCTCATAAGGCTCACCACTGCCGCAAATTTTCACCTGCTTTCCCATAAGCACCGAACGCTTCTGATACTCTCTGAGAAAGTCTCTGTCAGGCAGCTTCATCAACTCCTCTGCAAGACACGGCAAAAGCACATCCGCCATAGCCTCAGGCGTTATCACTCTGCCTGTCTCATCCTCAACAGATGTTACTATCCTCTGAAGCTCCTCCGGAAATGATTTTTTAACACTTCTGAGATTTATGCCTATGCCTATAACAAGATACTCCGGCAAAGAGCCCTCTGTGAGGATACCACAGACCTTCTTCTCTGACAGAAATATATCATTCACCCACTTTATCCCCGAACAAGTACCTGCTGCACTGTCGATAGCTCTTGCAGCAGCTACTGCCGTGCACGGCGTTACAAGTCCGATCGTCTCATAGCTAATGCCCTCACGTATCAAAACAGAACAGTATAGACCGGCTTTATCTGGTGACACAAAAGTTCTGCCAAGTCTGCCGCGTCCAGCGGTCTGGCGTGCGGCTATGACTACTGTACCGTGAGGTGCGCCCTCTCTTGCCAAACGCTTGCATTGTATGTTTGTTGAATCAGTTTCATTTAAATATACCGGATGAAATCTCATAAAAAATCCTCTCTGCACCCAAAGCTCCAAGGTGCATAAAATAATAATAACAGGGCATAATCCAGACAGAACCAAATCTCATGAACTGGAGTGAATATATATGATGGTCAGAAGAGGAGAAATATACTACGCCGACCTGAGTCCCGTTGTAGGCTCAGAACAGGGCGGAGTAAGACCTGTGCTGATAGTGCAGAACGACATTGGCAACAAACATAGCCCAACCGTCATCGCTGCCGCTATAACCAGCCAGAAGGATAAGGCAAAGCTGCCCACTCATATTCCGGTAAGCGCAGACTCCTGCGGTCTCACCAAGGACAGCATCGTCCTGCTGGAGCAGATACGTACCATAGACAAACGCCGCCTTAAAGACAGAATGGGCGCTCTTGACGACACTTCTATGACACAAATAAACAACGCTCTTCAAATAAGCTTCGGGCTGTAAAGCAAAAAGCTGCTGCGATAACCGCAGCAGCTTAAAATATACTATCTCACAAGCAATGCTTAACCAGCAGCATTCAGCTTCTTCATCAGCTGAGACTTCTTTCTTGCAGCTGCATTCTTGTGCATCAGACCCTTTGCGCAAGCCTGATCAACACGCTTGATAGCTACACGGATAGCTGCTTCCTTATCAGCAGCATTGTTAGCGCAAGCTGCATCAGCCTTCTTGATCATGGTCTTCATGTTAGACTTTCTTGCCTTGTTCAGAGC
This sequence comes from uncultured Ruminococcus sp., assembly GCA_944386525.1. GTDB lineage: Bacteria > Bacillota > Clostridia > Oscillospirales > Ruminococcaceae > Ruminococcus_C. The sequence continues at coordinate 13,759 of CALXBL010000025.1, forward strand.
TGTCTTTGTCTTAGTAACCTTTACTCTCTTCTTAGCGGACTTAATATTTGGCATTTGTGCCACCTCCTGTTTCGTTCTTGATGGTGGGATTTCCCTAAGGATATCCTTTCTGCAAAGTCATATCATAGAAACGGAATTGACACGGTACCGCTTCCTGCAAGATGGTACGACCATTTGCTGATTACGATTGGGTTATATCGCATCATGACTAAAAATTATTATACCACGATTATCCCAATAATGCAATAGCTTTTTTTGAAATTTAAGCAGATTTTTTATCCCCATTTATCGGCATATTGTACAAAGGAGGAGACTATGCAGATAAGAACCGACCTCACCCTTGAACGTATAGGAGACAAGCCCGTATCAGAAAGAGGTGTTCACTCAAGCGTAAGAGGTGAGAATTTCACCATAACAGATATTACTATTGATACAGACAAAGCCGGAGAAGCTATCGGCAAGCCTGCCGGTAAGTATCTCACTCTTGAAGCTCCGGCTCTGAGCCGTTTTTCGGACAGATACAAGGCTATGACAGAGGAATTCTCACGGGAGCTTGCCGCCTTTATGCCGAATGAAGGCTGTGTGCTTGTTGCAGGACTTGGAAACAGCGCAATAACTCCCGATGCTTTAGGTCCAAGATGTGCCGGAAAGATACTGGCTACACGACATCTTAAAACTGAGCTTCAGGACGGCGAGGCAGATTTTCTTCGAAGTCTGCGTCCGGTAAGCGTGCTCCAGAGCGGCGTTCTCGGTCAGACGGGCATGGAAACAGCAGAGATAATCTCAGCTATATGCCGTGAGATAAAGCCTGCCGCTGTTATTGCCATCGATGCTCTTGCCTGCGCTGAGCTTTCACGTCTTGGTACTACAATACAGATGTGCGACAGCGGAATAAGTCCGGGAAGCGGCGTTCACAACAGGCGCATGGAGCTTTCGGAAAAGACTCTTGGACTGCCTGTTATAGCGGTAGGCGTTCCGACCGTAGTAGACCTCCACACAGCCGCCCGGAATCTTACGGGACACTCTGCCGCCGAGGGCAGTCCCAATATGATGGTTACTCCTCGTGATATAGATCGGCTGATAGACCACGCCGCAGGCATGATATCCACCGGAATAAATATGGCTCTTCACAAGGATATGTCCTTTGCCGACGCTGAATCGCTTTAGCTATTACTTCTGTTTCTTGCGGCGTATAAATCCCACCGAGGCGCATACCGGCACTGCAAAAGAAAAGCCAATGGAACTGAGCCAGCCAGCCGCTGATAGCATGGCTGTTCCGAATATGACCTGCATTACAGGGATAACTACTGCGGCAATGAGTATGAGCAGTGATATGAGAACTGCTCCTATAAGCTTCATATTGTTCAGATATGGTATCCTCAGCAGACTCTTAGTCTCCGACTTGCACTCAAAAACATGAATAAGCTGGGACATTACAAGTGTGCAGAGTGCAGCAGTTCTCGCACCCACCAGAGTTCCCTCCGTCCTCATTGCAACGGTAAATGCACCCAGCGTGCAAAGTCCGATAAGAACTCCTCTCAGGCTCACCTTCTGCATAAGTCCGCCGGAAAAGAAGTTTTCGTCCTTACGTCTTGGCGGCTTTGTCATATTCTCAGGATCCGGCGGTTCGAGTCCCAGTGCTATTGCAGGCAAGCCGTCTGTTGCAAGGTTCACAAGCAAAAGCTGCACCGGCAGCAGAGGCGTTGGCATTCCCATGATAATACCCAGAAACATGGTGACTACCTCACCTATGTTGCAGGACAGGAGATATCGTACAAACTTACGTATATTTGCATATACGCATCTGCCCTGCTCCACTGCACCTATAAGAGTTGCAAAATTGTCATCAAGCAGCACCATATCAGCCGCCTGACGAGCTACATCTGTGCCGCTCTTACCCATGGCAACTCCTACATCTGCTGCCTTTATTGCAGGTGCGTCGTTGACTCCGTCGCCTGTCATGGCTACGACCAGTCCTTTCGACTGAAATGCACGTACAAGTCTCAGCTTATGGGCGGGACTAACTCTTGCGAAAACTCCGTAATCTGCAGCTGATTTTGCAAGCTGTTCGTCTGTCATTTTGTCAAGCTCTGCTCCCGTGAGCACTTTGGATGCCAGCGGAATGCCTGCCTCTTTTGCAATTGCGGCGGCAGTTTTGGGGTGATCGCCTGTTATCATGACTGTACGCACTTTCGCCTTAGCGCATACGCCTATTGCCTTTATTGCAGCAGATCTCGGCGGATCCTGCATTCCGCACAAGCCTGTGAAAGTCAGGTTATCCGAATCATCACCGCAAGCAAATCCAAGTACACGCAAAGCTCTGTCAGACATACTGGCAACGGTCTTTTCTATTGCATCATACCGTTCTTTGGTAAGCGGTATGATGCTGTCGCCGGCGTAGCAGCTCCTGCACATTTTTAGGAGCACATCGGCTGCGCCCTTTATATATACACGGTGCCCGTGTTCAGTCTCAACGGTGACCTGCATATATTTTTTGTCGCTGTCGAAAGGGTCGATAGACAGCCGTTTATACTGGCGCCTTATACCCTTAACGCTTAGCCCGGACTTTACAGCTGCTCCGAGAATTGCCGTCTCAGTGGGGTCACCGTCGTTTTCCTCGGCAGTGCTGCACAATATCCCGCAAAGCATCTGTTCCCTTAGAGCTGTATCACTGCTGAGGTCGGCTGGTCTGCCGTCACGCAGAACGGCTTTCTCCGTAACCTTGTAGATATTTTCGGATATAGCCATTTCGGTTACAGTCATTTTGTTTTCGGTTATAGTGCCGGTCTTGTCGGAGCAGATTATATTTGTACAGCCAAGAGTCTCCACACTGTGGAGACGATTTACAAGGGCGTTTTTCGTTTTCATTCTGCTGACAGCCAGCGCAAGTGCTATTGTAACCGTTGCAGGAAGGCCCTCGGGTATAGCAGCAATCGCAATGGTAATGCCCGTCATGAGCATATCAAAGAAAGGCTCTCCTCTAAGCACTCCGGCAAGAAAAACTACTATACACACGCCTATACAAAGCATACCTACAGCCTTGCCAAGACTTCCAAGACGTTTCTGGAGCGGCGTCATGGAATCCTCGATAGAAGAAAGACTCTCGGATATCTGTCCCATCTGAGTTGATGTACTTGTAGCTATGACTATTCCCTCGCCGTTTCCACGGAGTACGCCTGTTCCTGAATAGATAACGCCTCTCTGGTGGAGTTGATTGCTCTCCGGCATAGGTGTTGATACTGACTTTGATACGGGCACAGACTCTCCTGTGAGAGCTGATTCCTGCACTGTCAGCCCCTGAACGTCAGTCAGGGCTATATCCGCTGGCACGCTGTCGCCCGCATCCACACGCACAAGGTCGCCCTTTACCAGCTGTACCGCAGCTATTTTTTTCCACTTTCCGTCACGGCAGACCTTTGCCTGAGGCGCTGTCATATTCCGCAGAGCCTCCAGTGTACGCTCAGTCCGGTACTCCTGAGCAAAACCAAGTATGGCGTTAAGAAGAACTATAAGTATTATCGTTGCTGCATCCGTAATTTCCCCAAGAAGTCCGGCAATGACAGCTCCTATGAGAAGTATCATCACCATAAAGTCACGGAACTGTCCCAAGAAAATTTTCATTATACTGCTTTGCTTACCCTGTGCAAGCGCATTTTCACCGTCCTGTGCAAGCCGATCCCGTGCCTCACGCTCTGTAAGTCCGTTCATTATAATGCACCTCCGGTAAAGTTAAGACTGAAACCGCCGCTCCTTAGCCTGTAACAGCATTCTCCTACAGGATATGCTGACAGATGTGCTTTAAGAACTCATCAGGTCTTGACTTTGGCAGAGTTTATATGATATTATAAATATGTACCAGTGAGTACACTATATTTTTATGGAGGTCAGATATCATGATGCAGACAGAAATCAGAAGCGGCAGCTTTTCCGATGAGGAGATCAGAAGCTGTATTCTCTATACAAAAAAACGCTGGGGTGTAAGACTGCCTAAAAACCTGAAGCTCATCCTGAAACGCAGCGAGGATGGCAGCATCGAAGTAACATACGATCCGCCTATCGACCGACGTGTTTTCCGCAGCGCTGACTACCTTGTAAACAATATGGATAAACTTAATATTGCAAAACAATCTGAGCAGGAAGATAAGTGCACTCATGTTTGATAAGCAAATAAAAGGCGTGATTTGTGCAAAGTGAACATCAAAATCTTTGAGTCACGCCTTTTTGTGCCTTTTTCCACAAATTTCGGAAAAACCAAAATTCGGTGTTGACATTTTTGATTGGTTGTGGTATACTAATAAAGTCGCATGAGGGCAGTAAGCTCCAACGACAAAATCCAAAATGGCGGCATAGCTCAGTTGGCTAGAGTACTCGGTTCATACCCGATTGGTCGTTGGTTCAAATCCTACTGCCGCTACCATTCAGGCCCGTTGGTCAAGAGGTTAAGACACCGCCCTTTCACGGCGGAATCATGGGTTCAATTCCCGTACGGGTCACCAAACCACATTCCCGAAAATGACGTGTTTACGTTGTTTTCGGGTTTTCTTTTTGCTCTGACACAGCTTCTGTCCTTTACTTGTCCTTTATATGGCTTCGGGTTGTCCTTTGGCATTATCAGACTTGTGAAAGTCCAGTACCGAAGCAATCGCTTCACTTGCCCTTGCCTGAGCCTGTCCGAATACATGGCAATAGATAGAAGTCGTGGTTGTTATCGTCGAGTGACCTAATGCTCCAGACACAGCAGCTGCGTCTACGCCGTTGTTGATAAGAGCCGAGGCATAGAAATGTCGCAGTGAGTGAATATCGCAGAATCGAAAATTGTTTGCTTCGCAGAATTCTTTGAGCCAAAAATACGGCGTATTGTTGTTCATAGGCTCACCGTTCCATTTTACAAACAGGCGGTCATGGTTAACCCATTTTGTGCCGAGCCTATCACGCTCAGCGTCCTGTTCCTCTTTATACTCACGGAGCAAATCCATAACGCACTGAGGAAATTTCAGCGAACGCTGAGATTTTTTCGTTTTTGTAGTGTCAGTGTAAATACCCTTTGAAGCGGTATAATTGCTCGTCCTGCGGACACTTATCACACAGTTGTCCCAATCAATGTCCTTCCATTCAAGACCGAGCATTTCTCCACGTCTGAATCCGCTGTATATCGCCAAAGTAAAGAAAGTACGATATTTCAGCGGTGCGGTTTCAAGGAGCTGAAAGAGATGTGCGACTTCTTCAAGAGTGTAGATGTCTTTCTCCTTCTTCTCACCCTTCGGAACGGTAACACGCTTGCAGGGGTTATCAGTGAGCATCTCCATTTTCACAGCGTAAGAAAATACATCGCTGATGAAGCTGAGATGATGAATGGCTGTCTTTCTCGACAGCGGTTTGCCGTTTTTCAGGCTCTTGCCGTTAAGTGCCAGGTCGTTTATAAACTGCTGGATATGACGGCTGGTGATTTTGTCAAGTCTGAGATGTCCGATAGCAGGATATACTCTAACAGTGAGCTGTTTCATACGCTCATAGGAAGTGTTGCGGAGATTGAGCTTTGCGTACTCTTCAAACCACTGCTCGGCGAAGTCCTGAAACTTGATATTCGCAGTGACCTGACCTTTCATACACTTGTCCTCAAAGAGAATTGCCTGTCTCAGAACTTCCTTTTCCGCCTGACGAACTGTCATATTGGGTTCGGGTTTCCATGTCATTGTCTGAACGACCTGATGTCCGTTTACATCATAACCACAGCTGACACGAATTTGATATGTATTTCCTCTTTTTCTAATATTTGCCATAATATGATTCCTCCTAATTTCAGACTTGCGGCTAACCTCTGCATCGGAATTATAACGCTGAATGTTTTTCTTGTCAATATTCCAATTACATAATTAACCAAATTTTATATTCCTTTTTATTCCAAATCAATTCATCAGCGAAAGCATGACATCAAATCCGATTTATTGATCAATATTTTGCCACGCTTGCCTTTTCCAGTACGGATAAAGGGAAGTTTGCCGCTTTTTACAAGCTGACGAATAGTATATTCTGATAGTCCCTTTACCGTCTCTGTACACTCCCTTACAGTAAGCATCTCTACTGTTTCAGGTATATCAGTCTTTGTTTCTTCCCGTGAGGTTTCATCTGCCACAAGAAGCTGATTCAATAATTCCACAATTTTTTTTACGATTTCCATATTTTCTTTGCTCATGATTTTTCACATTTCCTTTCTTTTAATATTGACTTCTGCATAAACCAATGATATAATAATTTTAATCATGCTTTTGTCTGCATTGATTCCGATATTTTGCCACTGTTTTCCGTGTTATACCTGTCAGACGTTCGATTTGACTGTTGTTCAGTCCTTTGTCAACCAGTTCCTGAATCTTCTCGATATCACCCTGTGTTTTTCGATTATGCTTTAATGAACCGCTATTCTGATTATCTACGAAAACAACATCAATATAAACGCCTTTCTCTTTGAATCTCTCGACAATGAAATTCACCACCTTTTTCAATGTTGCTAAATTACGATCCCTATAGTTAATGTTGTTGTTTCGTGTCAGATTATCGAAAAATCTCATCTCATTATAATATATTGGCTCATTATACTCCAATTCAAAGTCCATTGAATCATAGGAATAAGAATCGCCAATTATCGTTTCATCGGTTTCATCATCTTCATCCACGAATATTTCCGAATATATTGCATCTGTATTATTTTCCATTTTGCTATTCCTTTCTTCTATAAGATTGTACGACATAGCCCTTATAAGGCAACTTACGCATTATGAATTAATACGAATTTCTCATCGTTCTTAGGTGCAAAGTGCTGGAAGGATAAGTTGACAAGTTATCATTAGGCTGATGAGAAATTAGTATAGGTTCAACCAACTCTCATTGTCATCACCTCTTTTAATTATTTATACCTATAATATTTATAGGCACATCACATAGGCTCATATATTAATCACATAGGTTCATATATTAATCATCACTATTATCGCATAAACAGGTTCTTAAATCGTCATATGATAGTTGATGCCCTTTTTGAATGTCCTGACACAGATTTTAAACGCTATTAAACAATTATATAGGTTGATATATCCGATTTTACTAAGATATCGTCTTCATATGAAGGTTCATTATACTTAAATCAGGTTCTATTAATAGAATCATATTTTATTTAGGTACACACCTTTTAATAGCGGAATCTATTATATATAATATATAGGTTCATAATCAGGTTCACCACAAAATAATCTCAAGTGTGTAAGTGAGCATCTAAGTACATAAGCATATATCACAAGTGCGTAACTGCGTAAATATACGCCCATACGCATTATAACGTGTGCAACTGAGTATTTGTAATGAGGAAGTGAATAATATGAGCAGCTATAAAACAATGCTCGGTGAATGTATTTGCGGTGATTCAAAAGAACTGATTAAATCACTCGAAAATAGTTCTGTTGATTTGTTTATTACGTCACCGCCATATCCACTTATTAACCCAAAGGAATACGGAAACAAAAGTCAGGAGGAATACAACGATTGGCTGCTTGAATTTATCGGGTTAATGATTCCAAAACTAACTCCAACAGGAAGCATTGTCATCGACTTTGGAACTTCATACTTGAAAAATAAGCCAAGTTATAATATATATTCGTTTGAGTTGCTTGTACGGATGGTAAAAGAATTAAACTTAAATCTCTGTCAGCCGTTTTACTGGTACAATCCATCCAGATTGCCGTATCCGTCCATGTATGTATGCCGCAGAAAAATAAGAGCAAAAGACAACGTAAATAATCTGTGGTGGCTTTCTCCAAATGAAAATCCCAAAGCTGATACGACAAAGGTTCTTAAAAAGTATTCAAAATCAATGAAGAAGTATTTCAAGAAAAAGAGCCCTGCTGACACCACGTTTCAAAAAAATAAAGGCGCTCTTCCGAGCAACCTTTTAGAAATGGCAAATGCCGATAATAAGAGTCAGTATTTACAGGCGTGTCGTAAATTAGGAATAAAATATCATCCTGCACGATTTCCTACAGCATTGCCTGAGTTTTTCGTAAAATTTCTGACAGATGAAAACGATTTTATTGTTGATATTTTTGGCGGTAGCAACACAACAGGATACGTCTGCGAAACCTTAGGGCGCAGGTGGAAAACCTTTGAAATGAGCCGGGAATATGTAGCTGCAAGCGCATTTCGTTTTATACGGGATATAAACAATGCTCAGTTATGCTATGATACAATCATGAACAGCAATATTGCTGTCGATATTTCTCAGTTCTGAGCTAAAAATTCCAGACATAAAAGAAACAGTCATACCGTAAAAAATACAGTATGACTGTTGTTATATTAGGATACAAATTTTTAAATTATGGAAATTTCACATTTTCCAAAGCATATCAGAGATTGGTATAACTAACTTATATTTTAACTATTCAGAACTGCATTCCAGCCGCCTGTAATGCCTGCGGCGGCTTTTGAATAATAGTTCAATATTAATGATGCGTCCTGTATTGTGATCTCTCCGTCAGAATTAACGTCAGCAATGGCTGATGTTTTTTTATGTTCTTCTTCATCAGCTCCAAAAATTGCCTCCATACCTGCTGCTCCCTTTGCATAATAGGAAAGCACTTCTGTCGCATCGGAAATGGAAACTGATCCGTCGTGGTCAACGTCACCTAAGAGTCCCTCATTATCCAAAGACACAAATATACGGCCGTATTTATTGGCATAAGCTTCTGCTGTACTGCCTGGGATACCATAGATAACCGCATTATCCGCAATGGTATAAGTGGCATCATATATCTCACATTCGGCATTGAGTATCTTTATTGAATCAAGATTTGCACAATATACAAACGCTTCCTCACCGATAGAAGTAACGCTTTCAGGTATTTCTATTTCTTTCATACTTTCACAGCCATAAAATGCACTTCCATTAATCGTTGTCAGCGAAGAGGGCAGTGTTACCTTTTCCAGAACCTTGCATTTTGAAAAGGCGTATGAAGGGATTACGGTGATACTCTCCGGAAGGATAACCTCTTTCAGATTTCTTGCGCTGTGAAAACTGCTGTCTGACATTTCTGTTACAGTTGAAGGCACTGTATAGGAAGTACCGGTATCTGCCGCAGGATATGCAATCAGTTTTGTCATATCCTTATTGAAAAGCACTCCGTTTTCGGCTGTGAAATTCTCATTTGCAGGGTCAACAGTTATTTCTGTAAGACCTGTATAGCCTTCAAATACATAGTCACCTATTGAAGATACATTTGCCGGTATATTGAGTTTTCCAAGGCTTGAGCAGTCATGGAAGGCACTACCGTATATGCTCTCAAGGCTTTCCGGAAGCACAACATCTGTAAGGTTTGTACATCCGTAGAAAGCAAGACCTTCAATTCTTTTCACTGTAGAAGGAATGGAAACTGTTTTCAGTGATTCACAGTTTAAGAAACATTCTCCTGAAATTTCTTTTATGCCCTCAGGAATGATAACTTCTTCCAGATTCTTGTTGTCTGCAAATCCACACCAAATAACAGCATCTACATCGGTAACTGTAAATGATGTTCCTTCCTTTGCGGCAGGGTATTTCATCAGTGCAGAAAAAGGCTCATCATATTTACCAAACCAACCGCCATTGTCGTGCGTATACAAAATGCCGTCAATACTGTAGTACTTCTCATTTGCATCATCTACTGTTATTTCCTTCAGAGATTTACAGTTATAAAATGTTTCAGTTCCACCGTCGTAAGGAAGGCAAGTAATATTTTCAACGCTTGCAGGTATATGAAGGGACTGGAGTGAGGAACAATTGTAAAACGCTCCTCGGGAAACACTCTTAAGTCCCTCGGGCAAAATTATTTCCTCCAGTGATGTATTGTCGCTAAAAGCATAGTAGCATATATTGGTTACTGTATCCGGCACTTTATAGGACGTATCGCCATTATCCAGACGGCGAACCAATACACATTTGTCTTTATGTTCAAAGTTATCTTCTTCTTCTATGTACCAGTAATCATCACAAATCAAAGCACCATCAATCATGGCACAGCTCTGGTTGTCAGGATGAACTGTTATTGTTTCCAGCGAAGTACAGCTGGCTAAAGACGTTTCCATATCCATTCCCTCAAAGCCGCCTCGATTCCAGTCGTGCAGTTTGCTAAATGTACTTGGTATATAGAGGGATTTCAATGAAGTACAGCCGGAAAAACCTCCGCCATATACAAATCCGCCTGCACCCTCCGGCAGTTGGATTTCAGTAAGAGATTCACAGCCGCCGAACATATCCATGCAAAGATTTTCTAAAAAAATATATGTTTCTTCGCCAGTCTCCGGATCAGTTTCTTTACCGATCGGCTGATCGCCGCCATAACCACCAAATATTTCCACCTGCTTCGGAAGGGTCAGTTCTTTAAGATTTTTGCACTGAATAAAAGCAGAGTCTCCGAGATCGTCTACGCACTCCGGAATTATGAGTGTTTCCAGATTCGGAAGATTTGCAAAGGCGTAATCTCCAATTCCCTTGACCGGCATTCCGTCAATCTCAGTTGGCACTTCAACATTCACAGCAGTTTCACTGCAGTCAGTGATTGTCACAGCGTCATTAGACACAGTGTAGGTAAGATCACCGTATGTATACGTGGGTTCCTCCTCTTCTTCCAACCAGAACTCTGCCTTTGCAGTAATTTCATTCCGCCCCATTTCCGGCATTACAGCCGCTGTTCCGGCAAATAAGGTCATACCAGCTGTGACTAATGCCTTAATTTTTCTGAATTTCATACCAATAACCTCCTGATAATAATATATTTACATTATATCACACCCTATGGTTGTTGTCAATAACTAATTATTGGAGTTTCATTTAACGCCTTTAAGGTGTTATGATAATTGTAAGGCGGTGATGATATGGTCAAAAATCTGAAGAAACTCAGAAACAAAAAAGGCGTCAGCCAACAAAAATTAGCCGACGCCATAGAAGTAAGTCAACAATCTATCAATAAATATGAAAATCACAAAATAGAACCGGATATTCAAACCCTTATCAAGCTTGCCGATTACTTTGAAACCTCGGTTGATTACCTTATCGGACACACTGACATAGATCATGTCATGGAATCAGTATCCAGATACGATCTGAACGAAGATGAAACATCCCTCATAAGCAACTACCGCAAGTTGTCAGAAAAGCAAAAGGAGAGTATTCGACTTATCATGGAGAATTATACGGATATGTAGCCTTTACCTTACACATTTTATAGTTTTTTCGATTGAACTGGATAATCAAATCAATTTTTTTATTTCCCGTTTTATCAATTAAAACAATGAATAGACAAAAAATCGCCGCAGTACATTTTACCCTACTACGGCGATTTTTCTATATATATAAACAGGCTTTCCATTATGTCCGCCTTATACAAATATTACAGCTCATCTTCCTCATAACCATAGCCGATGCCTGTGGAGTAATAAGGTGTTACCTTGTCAAAGTTGTCCATCCATATCAGAGAGCCGTTAAATTCACAAAAGAACTCCTTATACCTCATATTTTCTACAGAAGTGATTTCAAACCTACGCATTTCAAATGCTTTCAGGTAATCACTGAAATTATCCTCGTTTACATAGCCGCCTATGATAAAGTTCTTGTTGTACCCGTCAATCAGCTTGATATATGGTTCAAGAATGTTTACACTCGGGAAACCTATCACAACATCTGCCGCCTTTATCATCTTGATATGAGCAAGCTGTTTGCTGTTGTCCTTGACCTTGAATTCTTCCTTATGCTTTGCAAGGAACTGTTCCACTGCAATGGAATAATTATCATC
>CALXBL010000026.1 GCA_944386525.1 uncultured Ruminococcus sp.
CCCTCCGAATAATCCCCAGAATTTATCCTGATTTTTTTCATTTTGGGGCTTGACTTTTTATAGCTGGTCTTTCTTATCTATATGTTCCTATATTATATTACCTCATTTTACCCGGATTATTTGTCGTATGATGTAACACTTTTTTTCCTCAGGCATAATATGTACTATGAACAGACAAAAAAAAGTCTGATTCAAATTTATATGACAAAAGGAGTTTTTTACTATGTGTGGATGCGAAGGTAACAACGGCTGCTGGTGGATCATCATTCTTATTCTGCTGTTCTTCTGCTGCGGTAACAACGGCAGCACTTGGCAGAGTGGTTGCTGCAACAACAACTGCGGATGCTGATTATCTGAAATAGTCAGGATATAAATCGGGCGGCAGGTCTGTTCCTGCCGCCCTTATTATATTATTTTTCCCACTTTGAGCAAAGCTCAGTAAGCTGATCTGCCATTTTTGCAAGCTCCTTATTTGAAAGTCCTCTACTGCTTTGGACTATTGCCGTTACACGATCAAGGACTATCTTCAGTCTGTCGTATGTCGCTGACGACTTTCGGTTAGCTGATTTGACTATCGGAACCGGCATCGTCTGTGTGAAAGTCTCGGTTATCATGTCAAATGATGCACCGCTGTATGGCGCTTCACTGTCGTAGCCGCGGGTTTTCAGAAGCTCTGTAAAATAATCTGCTGATGAGCTCTCGCCATGTATTACAAATACCTTTCGAGGCTTAGGCGATGACACACTGTCTATCCACTTCAAAAGTCCATTCATGTCTGCGTGACCACTCATACCCGGCATGGATACTATCTCTGCTGCTGTCTTTACCTGCTCACCAAATAGATTTACATGAGGTGCTCCGTCCAATAAGCGGCGTCCTAAAGAACCCTCTGCCTGATAGCCTACAAATAGTATCGTATTCTCAGCCTTCCAAAGATTGTGTTTCAGATGATGCTTTATTCTTCCTGCATCACACATTCCACTGGCTGATATGATTATCTTGGGTTTACTGTCGAAATTGATCGCCCTTGATGCCTCGCTTGTTGTTGCTGTGATAAGTCCTTCTACCCCTATGGGATTTTCTCCCCGATTTACATATTCCATTGCTTCCTCATCAAAACAGCTTTCTTTATTCTTGATGAAGATATTGGTAGCCTCAATGGCAAGAGGACTGTCGACATACACTGGAACATCGCTGAACTCACATAGTCTTCCTTCCTCTTTTATTTGTTTCAGAAAATAAAGCACTTCCTGAGTTCTGCCTACTGCAAATGCCGGAATTATTACATTTCCGCCACGCCTGAAAGTTTTCAGTAAAATGTCGGTAAAGGGCTGTATATTATCCTTAGACTTTTCGTGCAAACGATTGCCATAGGTAGATTCCATTATAACGTAATCTGCACCATCAGAATACTGTGGATCACGTATAAGAGGTTGATTGAAATTGCCGATATCTCCTGAAAACAGTAGTTTTCTCTCCACGCCGTCTTCATTGAGCCATATCTCTATGCTCGATGAGCCCAGCAGATGACCTGCATCAAGAAACCTTACATCAATACCCTTAGTTATTGTGATTCTTTCATCATACTTATGAGGACGCAGACACTCTATCGCTCCAAGTGCCTCTGCGGTGGTATATAGCGGTATATATGATTCCTTTCCGCTTCTTCGTGCCTTTCTGTTACGCCATTCAGCTTCAAATTCCTGAATGTGGGCGGAGTCTCTCAGCATGATCTCACAGAGATTTGACGTTGCTGTTGTGGTATGTATCTCTCCTTTGAATCCACCTGCATAAAGCAGCGGCAACAGTCCTGAATGGTCTATGTGTGCATGGGTCAGGAGTACAAAATCCACATCTCCCGGTGCGCATGGTATCTTGCTGTTTTCGTAGACATTCTTCCCCTGCTCCATACCAAAGTCAACAAGAAATTTCTTGCCGCAAGCCTCAATATAGGTACAGCTTCCTGTAACTTCATGGGCAGCTCCGATAAATTCAATTTTCATATTAAATAGTCCTCCTTTCACTTACTGCGGTAAAGCAGTATCTTTCGTGCAAAGAAATTCCAAAGAAATGCTACAGCCGTTGACACAATTTTGCCTATAAGCTGGAACAGAGACGTTGTATCGCTTAAAAGCAGTTCAAAACACCATGTGACGCCAAATGTTATGAATAGTCCCACAAGTCCTATTGCTGCAAATGACAGAAATTCTACCAGTCTGTTTTTTACAACAGAATTACTGAATACAAAGCAAGTACTCAATATATAGTTGAATATGAGTCCTCCTATGAAACCTGCTCCATTTGCAGCTACCGACCATGTGAACCATGTCACAGCTCCAAAAACTGCTCCTGTCTTTGCGCCAAATACAAAGAAAAATATAAGACTTGATATTGCCCAGTCCAAAACTGATGCAAGACCTCCTACAAATACATACCTGAAAAACTGTATGTAGGAGTTATCGGTTTTTCCTTTGAAAAAAGCTGCAAAATTTCTTGATTTTATAATTCCCTTTATCTCGTCCAAATATGAACTTTTTACATTTTCCATTTTAATATTATTCCTTTTCAAATTATCAGTATACACTGGCTGTTGTTAAACTTCTATCGGAAGTGATTCGAGCGCAAGTACAAGGAATTTGAGAAGTGCACTTGCATCAGCAGCAGTATTTCTATTATCCATACAACAATCAGCATTTGCAGACTGCTGATCATTGAGAATTATTATCTTTGACATTGCCTTGTTGAGGTAAACCAAATCAACCATAGAGACCGTACCATCAAGGTTCACATCACCTGATAGTGTAGGAGTTATGCCTTCGCCGGAAGATGAAGATATTGTGGTTGTAGTTGTTTCGTCACTATGAGATGTCGTCGTGGTAGTTAGTGTGGCACTATTTATTGTAGTAGCTGTTGTTGTTGTAGTTGCAGCAGTAGTAGTGAAAGTAGTAGTTTCTGAAGAACCTGAATCAGGTATGCTGCCGTCAGGCTCAGTACCGCCTATATGTACGCCATTTGAGTAGACGCATATGTTATCCACCTTTGTTTCGTTGCCCGTGCCGAAGAATGCATCGTCATTCTGGAAGATGGAAAGTCCCTGATAGCTCCAGTCGTTTGTCGGATCCCATGTGTCACCGTAATACGTTCCACAGGTGAATTGGTATTTCTTGCCCGAATTTGCAATATTGTAGCCGTCCCATGTTATCTCGAAGTAATATGTATCCTCCAACTTATCATACTTGTACGGACCGCTTATAACACCGTCGGCAGGAGCTGCCTCGGTAGCAGCCTGATCATAAAGTTCGCTGCCCTGCATTCCCATAGGATTACTCATCTCAGATGAGTTGAAGTAATATCTTACGGATGTATTGTCGAGTACTTTTGTGGAATCAGTCATAACCATAAGTGAGATTTTGGTAACACCTGCACCTGTGGACTGGAGATCATCAATTCCGCAAGCCTCGACCCAGTAGCCGTTGCCTCCGCCATTATCTCCGCTATAAGATGGTGTGGGCGGAAAATCTGTTGTAGGTCTCATTTCATCTGTGCCGTAAAACTCATATAGACCTGCACACGCTCCTACGAAAGCCGCATTGTAGTCAATAGTCACTTCATTATAGATATAGTCGGATGTTGCGTCGATATGATTATCCTGTCCATCGGGACCGCCTACAAGTGCACCATAAAGTACATATCTGTGTTCGTCCGGATCCTCACACTTTGTAAGTCCTGATGCTGCACGGTGATGAGGATATTTTACTGAATTTTCGTTGTAGCCTACAATATATGAGCGTCCCATAGGATTGTTGCCCATAATGTATTCCATCTGACTCTTTGCCCAGTCGCTGTATTGTCCGGGCTGACCGTTGTTATTGTACTTATCATACACAAGAGCTATAAGCTGCATTGCTGTGTTATATCTTGCACTGCCCCACTGATTGAGGAATGCATAACCTCCGGCAGTTTCAAGAGCCTGCCACTTAGGGAAACACTTTTCAACCTCGTCCCAGAAATCATCATATACATACTGATTCTTGCCCTGAGCCGTTCTTACCATATCCACAAGTCCAAGTTCCGGATAATTCTGGTTGATAACGCCCCACATTGTATTTGCGCCGCTCCATACATCGTTCCAGCAGAAACACCAGCCTGATGGTGCATAATAGTCCACATACTGCGCTGCCGCCTGTAGATATGATGGGTCCTCAGTACATAGGAAAAGCCATGCTGCTGCCCAGCAGTAGTCGTCCTCCCATTTCTCGGAACGATAATAACCCTTGGGTCCGTCTGCATTGTCACTTAGTTCCTTAGGATTGTCGTTCGCAAACTTCCAGAGTGCATTTGCGTAGTCAAGAGATTGCTCAGCATATGCTGGGTCGGTATCCTTGAAATTTAGATAGTTTATTGCAAGAGAAGCCGCTGCTGAGACTACATAGTCAGTCTGAGGCTTGTCGGCTGTAAGGAAAAAGGCAGGTCTTGCCATCTGGTCAACCTCTGGTGAATTCCAGTAAGCGTGATCAATATCACCGTCACCCACCTGATAGCAGTGAGCTATGACCGTGCCGTTCTGGTCACGGAAGGTACATTTCATAAGATAGTCATTGAAATATCTGAGGATAGTTTCGATATGTCCGTCTTGTCCGGTTTTTACATATGCGTCCCTGAATTCATAATATCCCCAGCCAAGTGCTGCTGCGGAGTAATTCTCCGGCATACCGAATTTTACATGGTCGCCTGCATCGTGCATTCCACCCGATACATCTACGCAGCCGTCTCCGTCCGGGTCAAGCACATCCCTATACTGGTTGATAAACGACTGGGAAAGATTTGTTCCCACGCTTGATGAATCCATCGGCTGAAGCGGTACTGCTGCATCATAGGTGTGGCAGTCGCCTCGCCATGTATAGTCACAATTCTCATCTACTCCAGTACCGCACATATTTGCATCATACATATACATGGAATACTGGAGTGCACGGGCAAAATCATAATCAAGACCGGAATCATTTGCGAGAGACGTCTCCAGCTCTGTTGCTGCATTTGCCGGTGCTGCAAATGTACTGACCGCCATTGCTGCGCTCACTACTCCCGCAAGCAGTCTGCCTGTAAATTTTTTTGTACTCATATATCATTTCCTTTCTTAAAATATCTCTGAATTCGATTGCGTATATATATAATTATACATATTTTTACCATATTGTCAACAGTATAATGTGAACATCCACATTTTTCACACAAAAAGGGACGGTAAGCATAATGCTGCCGTCCCTGTCAAGTCATTCATTCAACCGCTGCTCATTCCTGCTGCCTTAGCAGCTATTAACGCAAGTATGGTCGACGCGTCATCGATACTTATGACACCGTCCCCATCCATGTCTGCCGCTGATATAGCTGCTGTCTCGCTGCAGCCGGGTATAAGCTCCTCAAAGGAAACGTCCATAGAAGCTGCCCTCATTGCAAAATACAACAGTACAACCGTTACATCATCAAGATTGATTGTTCCGCTGCTGTCAATATCTCCCTTGTCCTGTAATGGTACTGTATTTGTGGTAACTATTGTCGTTAAAGTTGTTTTACACGTTGTGTGAGTAGTTGACGTTTCTATAGAAGATATTCCTGTTGTTATAGTTGTAACAGCTATAGTAGTCGTTGTGGTGATTGGCAGAGTTGTGCTTGTGCTGTCACTGAGCTTTACAAATGGAAATCCATTTGAAAGTGCATATGTCTCTGCTTCAGTTCCATCAAAACCAGATATGCTGAACTGGTTCACATATGTGATGTCTGAATTGCTGCCCATTCTATAACCAAAGGCGTAGTCCTCTATTGTCTGAACACATGCGGGTATCGTCACGCTTGTAAGCGCACAGTCGAAAAACGCTCCGTCTCCTATAAAATTAACACCATCCTCGAACTTAACTGACGACAGGTTAGTACAGCCTGAAAATGCCCTATCTCCTATTATCTCAACAGATACAGGTATTCGTACTGAACGAAGCCCTGTGCACCCCGAAAACATTCTGGCTGGTATTTCGTTTATACTTGCGCTGACAATTACGTTCTGGATAGATACAGCGCTCTGCACCGCATGTGGCTCTACACTTGTTATCATGTCGGACATTATGAGTGTGTTTATACCACGACAGTTGGTAAAAGCATATTCTCCGATTATAGTTACAGTTTCTGGTATCGTATATACATACACCGGCTTCGACGCAGGAAAATATACTAACCTCGTCATATCCTTACTCATCAGAACTCCGTCCTGATCTGTATACCACATATTGCCTTGATCTGCCGTTACTTTTTGAAGAGATGTGCATCCGCTGAAAGCGCATCCGGTTACCGAGGACACATTCTCAGGTATCTCGAGTTTCGTGAGAGATGTGCACCCAGAAAAGGTATCAGACCGTATCTCCGACAGACCTGATGATAATTCTATTGATGTTATACCAGTGCAATCGTTAAAAGCACCAACTCCTATTGACGTTACATTATCCGGTATTGTTACTGCTGTAAGGCCTGTGCAGTCTGAAAACGCATAGTTTCCAATGATGCTTATGCTTTTTGGAAAATCTACTTTATACATCGACTTGCATCCTTGAAAGGCGCCCTCTCCTATTTCTGCAAGTCCTTCGTTAAGTATGGCAAGGTTTAATGATGTACACCCGGAAAACATAAAGCCCGGTATATTTGTAAGTGAACCTGGTATTTCGACATATTTAAGTGATGTGCAACCTGAAAATACGCCCTCTCCCATGAACTCCAGTGAATCGGGCATGATAACACTCTTTAAGCTTGTGCATCCCGAGAATACATATGATCCTGTCATTGACATACTATCCGGCAATATCACTTTTTCAAGTGATGTGCATCCGGCAAATGCATTGTTACCCATGGACGATACTGTATCCGGTATATCTATCTCCTTTAAGTTTATACAGCTCTGAAACGCTGTGTCTGCAATGAGGTCCACACTCTCTGGAAAGATAAAGCCATCCGACGCCATTCCTCCCGGACATCTCAGCAAACATATACCGTATTTATCATAAAGTACTCCATCTATTGATGAGTAGGCTACATTTTCACTATCAACCAATATTTCCCTTAGCCCTGTACATCTTGCAAACGCACCGCTCTCGATTTGCGTAACACTTGAAGGCACGATCACTTTCGTTATCGAAGTACAACTGGCAAAAGCTGTACCAGTGATCCTTGTTACCGGCATACCATCTATCTCCGGCGGAATGGTAACCTCAGTCTCAAAAGAGTCTATACTTCCAGTTATAGAAACTGCATCATTATCTACCGAATATATGAGTTTGCCATCGTATATACCTGTTTCTGCCGACACCCACAGATCATAACCCTCTGGCATCATACACGAAAGACACATCACAGCCGACGTGAGCATACAGAAAACCTTTCTTAGTTTTTTCATAAAATTCCCTCACACTTATCAAGTGAATATATTTTCCTCATGTTATTATTATAACACAAGTTTTTACCAAAGTAAAGACTTTTTCTGTGAACACTATGCTTGACATTTCCTCTTATTGATTGTATTATGTAAGTAAGCACAATTACACATCATATCAAGATAAAATTCAACTGAACCGAGGTCGATAAATTTGTATAATCCATCATCATCAAAGGCAGAGGAATTCATCAGTCATCAGGAAATCCTTGATACTATCCAATTCGCCAATCAATACAAAAACAACATTTCTCTTATTAGGGAGATACTCAGTAAAGCATCTCTCGAAAAGGGCCTTTCACACCGTGATGCAGCTTTACTCATGGCTTGTGAAGATCCATCTATAACAAAGGAGATATACGCTCTCGCAGGAAAAATTAAAGATCACTACTATGGCAGTAGGATCGTCCTATTTGCTCCACTATATCTGTCTAACTACTGTATAAACGGCTGCACATACTGCCCTTATCATAGAGGAAATAGCGGCGTTGTAAGACGCAAACTCTCTCAGGATGAAATAAGAGAACAAGTTATTGCGCTTCAGGATATGGGTCACAAAAGACTCGCCATTGAGGCAGGTGAACATCCTATTCACAACCCTATAGAGTACATCCTTGAATCTATAGAGACTATATACAGCATAAAACATAAAAATGGCTCTATCCGCAGAGTTAATGTAAACATAGCCGCCACCACCGTTGAAAATTACCGCAGGCTGGCTGAAGCTGGTATTGGCACATATGTTCTCTTTCAGGAGACTTATCACCGTGAAAGTTATGAACGTCTCCATCCGACAGGTCCGAAGTCTAACTATGCCTACCATACCGAAGCTATGGACAGGGCTATGGAAGGCGGTATTGATGATGTGGGACTGGGGGTTCTGTTCGGTCTTGGTAATTACCTCTATGAGCTGACCGGAATTCTCATGCACGCTGAACATCTGGAAACAAGGTTTGGCGTTGGTCCTCACACTATAAGCGTGCCCAGAATAAGACGTGCTGAAGGCGTTGATCCAAGCCAATTCACCGAGGGCATTGACGATGAAACTTTTGCTAAGATATGTGCTGTTATAAGAATAGCCGTTCCATATACTGGCATGATAATTTCAACCAGAGAAAGCGCTGCTGTACGTGAACGTGTACTAAGCCTTGGTATATCTCAGATAAGCGGCGGCTCGCGCACTACTGTGGGAGGATACGAGACTGAGGAATATGAGGACAACGGCACTGAACAGTTCGACATAAGCGATAGACGTACTCTTGATGAGATCGTAAAATGGCTTATGGAACTTTCATATATACCAAGCTTCTGTACTGCCTGCTATCGTGAAGGACGTACAGGTGACAGGTTTATGGCTCTTTGTAAAAATGGTCAGATCCAAAACTGCTGCCATCCGAACGCTCTCATGACTCTGAAAGAATATCTTATGGACTATGCCTCGCCCGAGACACGTGCTGTAGGTGAAAAGCTCATCAAAGAACAGCTCCGGCATATTCCTGCTGAAAAGGTGAAAATGATAACTGAGGAACGCCTCACCGCCATAGAAGGAGGTTCACGTGATTTCAGATTTTAACTCAGTCCAGTCGGGTCAGAGGGTGCATATTGGCTTCTTCGGCTGCGCCAACTCCGGTAAATCGAGCCTTATAAACGCCATAGCCGGACAGAATGTATCTATCGTGTCAAATATAAAGGGGACTACTACCGACCCGGTAAGAAAATCAATGGAGCTGCTTCCTATAGGTCCCGTCATGCTCTACGATACTGCCGGTCTTGATGACGATACTGCTCTCAGTTCTGAACGCAGACTCAAAACATATGAGGTGCTCCGACATACAGATATCGCTGTTTTGGTTATCGAACAGGATGAGCAAATAAAGCCTGTTCACCGTGAGCTAATGAAAGACATTTCTGCAAGAAATATTCCTGTAGTGACGGTTTACAGCAAGTGCGACAAGAATGTACCGGTACATAAGCTGATAGGAAATTCACTATGTGTCAGTGCTGTAACTGGTAAGAATATCAACGCCCTCAAAGAGCTGATAGCAAAAGTCTATCAGGAGAATAAGGTCAATTTTAAACCGCAACCTCTAATTGAAGATCTTGTAGAGGAAAACAGCTTAGTACTGCTGGTCACACCTATTGACGAAGCGGCTCCAAAAGGAAGAATCATCTTGCCGCAAGTTCAGACTATACGTGCTGCTCTTGATTCATATGCAATCTGTATAACCGTTCAGCCGGAAAATTTAAAGTCTGCTCTGAAATCGCTCAGCCGTGTGCCCGATATAGTCATCACCGACAGCCAAGCTTTTGGATATGTGAAAGATGTAGTGCCCCAGAATATACCACTCACATCGTTTTCCATACTTATGGCACGATATAAAGGCACTCTGACCAGATCATATGATGGTATAAAAGCACTCAGAAAGCTCAGAGACGGTGATACAGTCCTTATATCTGAAGGCTGCACTCACCACCGACAGTGCGGTGATATAGGCACAATAAAACTTCCTGCAGCGGTAAGAAAAATAACCGGAAAAAATCTCAATTTCCAGTTTACGTCCGGCGGTGATTTCCCGGAAAATCTCAGCATGTTCTCACTTGTCATACACTGCGGCGGCTGTATGCTTAACGCTAAGGAAATGGAGTTCAGACGAAATCTCACTCAGGAGCAGAATGTGCCTTTTACTAACTTCGGCATGGTGCTGGCTGAGGCTCAGGGCATCCTTGACAGAGCCGTTGATGCTGTGCTATAATGTAATTAGAACTACTGTGGATTCAGGAGGGTATATATGGTAACTAATGACGGTATAATAATCAAAATCAAACATGAGATACTAAGCGAAGTGGCTAAGCTGGTTTTCGAGGGAAGATTTGAAGCCGAAAAAGAAGAGCTTCCTTACAGACTTATGCCGGGTCCTCGTGCAAAATATAGATGCTGCGTTTATAAGGAACGTGAAATCGTACGACAGCGAGTTCGTCTGGCAGAGGGAAAAAATGCTGAGGGTTCTACTAATGACCTTATTGTTCAGGTAGTGCGTGCTGCCTGCGAGGAATGCCCTATCTCCAGATATGTTGTTACAGACAACTGCCAGAAGTGTATGGGTCACACCTGTCAGCAAGTCTGCCCATTTGACGCTATCGATATTGGAAGAACCCGTGCTCATATTGACCCAGCTAAGTGCCGTGAGTGTGGAAAATGCGCTCAAGCTTGCCCCTATAACGCTATCGCCGACCTTATAAGACCCTGCAAAAGAAGCTGTCCCGTTAATGCCATAACCATGGACGAATACGGTGTTTGCCAGATAGACGAGACTAAATGTATCGAATGTGGTCACTGTATACATAGCTGTCCTTTCGGAGCACTCAGTTCCAAGGCTAACCTGGTTCAGGTGTGTCAGGATATACGTGATGGCAAACGTGTTGTCGCTATGCTTGCTCCGTCATGGGAAGGACAGTTCGGTGCTGATATCACTGTTGCCAGCTGGAGAACAGCTCTTATAGCAGCTGGCTTTGACGACCTGGTAGAGGTCTCCCTGGGCGCTGATATGACAGCATACGCCGAGGCTCAGGAATGGACTGAAGCTTATAAGAATAATCAGAAAAAAACAACTTCCTGCTGTCCAGCATTTGTAAATATGATAGAAAAGCACTACCCTACTCTAATTGATGCTATATCTGAGACTGTTTCTCCTATGTGCGGCGTTTCAAGAATGCTCAAAGCCCTCGATCCGGACGTAAAAACTGTTTTCATCGGTCCATGTATTGCAAAAAAGAGCGAGGTCATGAGCCACAAAATAGAAGGAAATGCTGACTATGCTCTCACATTCGGTGAAATACGCGCTATCATACGTGCAAAAGGTCTTACTCTTAAACCTGAACCCAATACTCAGCAGGACGGAAGCATATTCGGCAAACGCTTCGGCGGCAGCGGCGGCGTTACGGCTGCTGTTCTGGAGTGTATGAAGGAACAAGGCGCTGACGGAGAGGTCAATGTTCACAAATGTAACGGCGCTGATGAGTGCAAAAAGGCTCTTATGCTCCTTAAAATGGGCAGACTGCCAGCTGACTTCATTGAGGGTATGGTTTGCATCGGAGGCTGTGTTGGCGGTCCATCTCGTCACAGTGAGCCTAATCTTAATAAAATGGACAGAGAAAAGCTCCTTTCAGAAGCAGATGAGCGAAACGTTCAGTCAAACCTCATGAACAGAAACCTTATGAATATCAATATGAAACGTTGATAAAAAGGACAGCAGCAAAAGATATAATCACATAAGGATGTAAAAATCCCCCGAAAGAAAGACAATCTTTTCTTTCGGGGGTGATTACTTTAAAAGACATTATTTCTATCTCTGGTAGTACTTCTATTTATTCTTTTTATGGCGTTGTAAAATACGCTGACCGTTCTTTTTGAATATTTACAATGTAACATCCTCTTTTGTGAGCGATGTAAGCTCATCGTTGGAAATATCACCATTTATTGAGGCTATCCTATCTGCCTGCTTCATAAGGGCGGTATCCACAAGATTACGCACATCACGAGCATTGGCAAAATTCTCCGGACGTTCTGCACACCTCTCTGTAAAATAGCTTAGCACCTGTGCCTCTGCCTCAGGTGTGGGTTCAAGGGCATAGCCGCTGCACATACTCCTGAATATACTCAACAACTCAAACGGCTCATAATCTTCAAAATATATCTTAGTCCTGAATCTTGAATCAAGTCCGGGATTTGAAGCCAGAAATTGATCCATCTCCTCGGGATAGCCTGCAGCAATAACTATAAAGTCATCTCTGTGATCTTCCATCGCCTTCAGGAGCGTATTTACAGCTTCCATGCCAAAGTCGTTTGAGCCAACTGCCGATGTAAGCGTATATGCCTCGTCGATAAAGAGCACTCCGCCCATTGCCTGATCTATTACCTTCTGAGTCTTTATGGCAGTCTGTCCAACATATCCGCTAACAAGTCCTGTACGGTCGGTCTCCACCAGATGACCCTTGCTAAGTATCCCAAGTTTTGCATAGATTTTTGAAAGAAGCCTTGCTACTGTGGTCTTGCCCGTTCCAGGATTGCCAGAGAATATCATGTGAAGAGAAAGCTGGAGTTCAGGCAATCCCCTCTCCCGACGCAGCTTTCTCACCTTTACCAGGTTTATAAGTGTAGAAAGTTCCTCTTTGACACGATTCAATCCTATAAGACTGTTCAACTCATCTATTAACTCTTCCAGAGTTTCATCGGTCTGCTCAATTATATCTACTGACGTATCCGTCTCTTCACGCTGTGAAGCTACTGACATACTCGCAGTCTCCCCGGTGAAACTGCTGCCCTGCTCTTCATGGGACTTTTCCAGTGTATGAGTGCCGATGCTCTTTGCATCCTGAGTTTCGTAATTATCCTTGCTATTGCAGCAGTCTGGAATGAATCAGCCTTTCCATCAAGCGCACTTAGCATAAGTCCGGCTGTGTTTATCACTTCTATATACAGAAGAGACAGACTGCCGGTGGGATCGCCTATGAGCATATCTGCATCAGTGAAAAGCTCAAGCACCGAAAGCAGACTATCACCTGCGCTTTCATGTGTTATCCGGTTATGCATGAGAAAACGATTCAGATACTGAGCCGATACTTCTCTGCCCAAACAATCCCTTATAAGGCTTACCTCGTCATTGCTGAGCATCATGTTAGAATTAGCCAGACACAACAAATACTTCAGTACAGCAAATCTTGCATACTCCGACATCTTCATTGTACAGCCAGGTATCTTGCACCCTTTATTCTCATATTCTTCGCAAAGATGGTATATGTACAGCAACGAAAGCTGTATATCATTTTTTGCCATTTTAGTGGCTCCCTTTCTTTACTGTTTTTCCTCCAGGAAAATTATATCACGCAGATCATCATACATCTTCATGTAGGCAGCAAGCAGTTTCTGATTGGTAGTTTCATGCACCTTAACTATCTCCATAGCTGCATTGGCTCTTGCCTGACCTGCAATATCTCCGGGCACAGACTGCATAGGCATTCTCTCCAGCATATCGAGAGCCTTCTGGGTATATGTACGATCATCAAGTATCTGTGCCATAAGCCTCTGGATAGTCTCGTAATTTTTCTTCAGTTCATCAACAGTGAAAATAGTTTGTTTCATAATAACATCCTCCATTATTTTTATTATAGAATTATATTATAGAAAAGCAGCAGACAAAAGTCCGCTGCTTCTGTATGTAGTATTAAATGCAATTAGCTAAGCGCACTGCCCTGATAGCTGTCTACAAGCTCAAGAGCATTCTGGTCATAACTAACCTTCAGCAGCAGACCTACAAGACCAGGATTGTCAGATGCATTCAAAACAACCTTTACTGTATCGCCTACATTACCGCTTACCCCTTCAACAGCAATTGTAAATTGGCCTGGCTGTACCTGATTGGGAATATTTGCAGTTGCGTCACCTACAGTTACATAGCCGTTTACTGTTGCAACGTCAAGCTGTTCCTCGTCCCAGTTTACAAAGTCAGGCTCGGAAAGTCCAATCTCATAGTTGCCATCGGGTGTATTCTCCTTGACTTTAAATTCAAATACAAACATCTCACCGTTGAACACTTTGTCGTACTCGCCGTTGTTATTTGTCATATCAAGCCAATATACATAGTCTGAATAGATGGACGGTGTATACTCTACAGCCTCAGTCTGAACCTCGGTAACTACCTCAGTAACAGGCTCGCCCTTAGCATCTGTTGCAGGTTCGCCACCAGCTTCAGTTACAGTTACCTGCTTTGTTACAACTACAGTCGGCGCTTCGGTAGGAGCCTCAGTTGCATCCTGCTGAGTATTGCTGTCTTCACCGCTGATCAATCCCTGACCGAATACCATCTCCTGACGAAGAACTCCATCTTCGTCTATTGATTCACCCTCGTTTGTTGCGATAGTTCCGTTTTCTACATTTAATGTTGAATCAGTGCCGTTGTTGTTTGCCTCGTCTGTTACAACTACGCCAGTCGTAGATGAAGAATCCTCATCATTGCTGCATGCGCTCATTGTAATCCCCATTGCTGCTACTACAAGAATAGCTGCTATACGTGTACGCATTGATCTCATATACGTTACTTCCTTTCCATTAAGTAAATATCCATAATTATAAATTAAAAAATTCGGACTTTTTATTTGCCCTTAATCATTATACTAGCTTTTATATAAAAAGTCAAGTGCTTTCACAGAATTTACACAAGGTTTCAATGTTTCTCGGGAAATGTACACCCTTTGCACAATAAAAACGGACGGCCATAAATGGACCGTCACGCTTATACTGCATATTTTTATCTATCTCATATACGGATTTCTTGGCCTTTTGTTTTTTCCGCCGCAGTTCTTATCGAACGAAGGATTGCAGCAATAAAAATTCTTTGCATCCAAGTCATCCTGTACTGTGCGCAGCATTTCGCCGAATCTCTGGAAGTGAACTATCTCACGCTGTCTGAGAAATTTTATAGGCTCCCGCACATCCGGGTCATTTGTTAGACGAAGTATATTATCGTAGGTGGTACGTGCCTTTTGTTCGGCGGCAAGGTCCTCTGTAAGGTCGGTGATAGGGTCACCCTTCGACTGGAAGTAAGTCGCTGTGAACGGCATTCCTGATGCCGCCTGAGGATATATTCCTGTAGTGTGATCTACAAAATACGTGTCAAATCCGCTTGCCTTTATTTCTTCCGGAGTCAGATTGCACGTCAGCTGGTAAAGTATCGCAGATATCATCTCAAGGTGCGCCAGTTCCTCAGTTGCTATATCCGTAAGCATTCCCTTTATCTTCCCCTGTTTCATAACGTACCTCTGGTGCATATACCGCATTGAGGCTGCGAGTTCGCCATCCGGTCCGCCAAGCTGGCTTATTATTACTTTAGCAAGCTTCGGGTCGGGATTTTTGATGTTTACCGGAAACTGAAGTTTTTTCTCATATACCCACATATCAGTTCGCCTCTCTTTCCCAGGGCCATGGACTGTCTATCCAGTTCCAGCTAGATTCAGTATTTGTATCCTCCGCTCTTAATGCTCCGAATTTCTCTGTATACTGTTTCTTCGCATCGTCGCTCATTTTCTTGTATTTTTTATAAGTCTCCAGTGCGCTCTTGCACCATGGATGTGAATTTAGATAAAGCTGCAGTTCATAGAGCATAAAGTCATACTGCTGCACCTTTTGTAAAAGTTCTCCTCTCTGACTCATATCTTCACACGCCTCCTCCGAATGGGAAATCGAGCTCAGGGAATGCAGTTCCTCTTACAAGAGCATTATTCGACTCGTAAAGCGACGACCATTCCTGCATGGGCACATACGCCATACCTATGGGAGTTTTCTCAGGAAAAGGACTCATTACCTCAGGCATTGACGGACGTACTGGAGTGCTTCTGTTTACAAGATTGTGTCTCATTGCCATCTGCCTTGGCATATATTCATAGGGTTCCATAAAAGCTTTTCTCCTTTCACAGTTCTGAGAGTATGCAATTCTCTCTTTTCATCCTATGACAGGGCTGCTACTTTGGTGAAACAAAGAAAATCGGCTGCATTCATATGAATACAGCCAATAGTCCGCTTATTCTTAATTTCCGATAATTCTCTTCATCATCACAAGGTCAAACACATTTATCACGCCGTCCCTGGAAAGATCTCCTGCGTATATATCCTCAGGAACGCTAAGTCCCAGAAGATATTTCTGCATGGATACTATATCAAGAAGCGTAAATACATTGTCATTGTTTACATCTCCTGCTGTATCAAGAGGGACTGTTGCAGAGGTCTGCGTAGCAGTTGATGTGGTTGTAGTAGTCGTTGTTGTCATCTCAGTGGTGTTTGTTGTGGTTGTGACCGCCGAAAACGACTCCTTCACAAATAATGCGTAATTTACACATCCCGAAGCCATTTCATTGCCTCCTATCGTCACAAGTTCTCCTGCCTTATATGCTTTTCTGAACGGTATAAATATTACTCCGTTTGAACCGGTCACTTCAAGTGATGTCTGCTCCCAGTCCGACAGCCACGATGGTATAGCCGTCTGCGCAACTCTCTGGTCAAGAGCAACATATACGTCCACATCTGCTCCAGCCGTAAATGTAAGAGCAGTCCCAACAAGACTCTTTGAATCACAAGCTGTCCTTATCATCTCAGCTCCAGAAAGCTCATTTGCAAGAGAGGCAAAGGTTACATCTCTGTCAGAGAAGATAAGTGAACCTGCTGCACCATCAGATATGAGCCACACTGCAGGATTAAGAGTATCATATATTTCCAGATTTTTTATAAGGCGTCCGTTTACAACTATTGCCTCACGGCTAAAAATGAAATTATTCATGTTAAATAAATAACCCGAACCTCCGGTAAACTTCAGATACAAATTGTGAGTTCCTGTTATTAGTCCTACATTTGCCGTAACGTCTATATATTCCTGCCAGTTGCCCGTTCCCGTTACAGGCACTACAGCTACAGGATTTCCTGACATATTATCAAGATACACCTCAATACTTCCACCTGCGCCTGCACTTGCAATCCTTGCACTTACACTCTTTGCTCCGTCAGCAAAATCAACGTTCCGGAACATTACATAGTCGCAATTCTCAATATAGCCGATATTTTGTCCACCCTCAGTGCAGTCCTCTGCAGCTACCCCCGACTGCTCAGAGAAAGCCTCTGCCTCGATAGTCTCAAAAGCTGAGATGGTTGGTATATCTGCCGTTTCAGGTGAGGGCGTTACAACTCCCTCTGGAAATGCGTTTACTGTAAGGTCATTGATATAATATTCAATATTAGTATATCCCTGACCACAGTAGTCCCCATTAGTATCGGTAGGATCGCTTGGATCAAGTCCACGTGCCAGTTCCCAGTTGTCATCCATACCATCATTGTCGTTATCGGTGATAGTCTTTTCAAGGACAGGGTCGGGATAGTCGTAGGTTACTCCGCACTGTATATTGTACTTATCAAGATCTGTAACTGTGGAGTCATATGCTGCTGTACCGCTGCATGAGCCTGTACCGTTTTTTGTCTCCTCTGCACACTGCTGGTCGATAGCAGTCCTCTGTGTAGGAGATATACCATTGCCGGCATAGCTTATAACGTGCTCATAGGATGCTTCTGCACTCTCAGCTGTATGTACCGTGGAAACATCCTCGCCGTTTGTGATTATCTGGAATGGAGTATCGACTCTCGTGGTGGATTCGTTCTTGTTTCCATTATAGCTCATTGCAGACCAGTTGCTATTCTCGTCGTTTCTTACGGTGTTATCCTTATTGAGTATCCTGTTGCCAGAAAGATATACCTTAAAATTTTCGTTGTCGGATACTTGTGCATAGTGGTAAGCTCCTGTGGTGGAGTTGCCAGCTTTAAGGGTGTTGTTTACATAGTTTATATGACCAATAGTTCCATAGGTAGTCTGGTATCCCCAGTCGTATATGATATTGTTAGTGAAGTCTGCCGCATTCTGATCCGGTACTTTTCCACGAAAGTTTCGTGAAACGTTATGTATGATAAGATTGTGATCATATGATACATTGGAGCGCCCCAACATGATACCAAAGCCATGTACTCCCTTTGCGTGACCACCCCATGAGTTTGCAGGTCCTATTACTGTGTATTGACAGGTATAGTTATCATTTTTTGAGTAAAGTCCCCACTGTTCGTCTGACGCCCAGCCGATGGAACAATGGTCAATAATAGAATTTGAACCTCCCGCTCCACCAAGAGCGTCGTTGCCAGAACTTGTTGCCTTATACGGTCCCGGACGTGAGCTTACAAATCTCACTATGCAATTCTCACCGCCAAGACCAAGCTTGTAATTTTTAAGTGTGATTCCTGCGCCGCCGGGAGCAGTCTGTCCGGCGATAGTTATATTGCTCTGCACAACAACGTTGCTTGTAAGCTCAATGGTTCCGCTTACATCGAATACTACTATTCTGTTTGATTTACTTACTGCGTCACGAAACGAGCCTGCACCGCTGTCGTTAAGATTCGTTACATGGTAGACCTCTCCACCACGTCCGCCGGTAGCATATTTACCGCCGCCTACAGCTCCGGGGAACGCAAGCAATGAGCCTGTTGCTTCAGTTTCTATTGGAATTGCCGACGCAGCAGAGAAAAGCATTGCTCCACTAACAAGTATCCCAAGATATCTTTTTAATTTACCAAGCATTT
Organism: uncultured Ruminococcus sp.; assembly: GCA_944386525.1. Lineage (GTDB taxonomy): Bacteria > Bacillota > Clostridia > Oscillospirales > Ruminococcaceae > Ruminococcus_C. Next base: position 18,633 of record CALXBL010000026.1, read on the forward strand.
CTGTCACTCCTTATTCAAGTCCCAGCAGCTTCTTCTGAACCGCTACGATATCGGTAATTGTTATATTTCCGTCCCCATTTATATCAGCATTCAACAGAGCCTGTTCACTGAGCTGAGCATTTCCTCTAACGTATGACTTTATAAACATAAGGTCGAATATATTTATATTTCCGTCACAAGTCACATCATATGTAACAGCCTGTAGAGCTGACTGTTGCTTTACTGCCATTACCGTGTAGAATACACAGCCTGCTGAACCGCCGTTCTGTCCGAGTACAATAGTCTCACCTTTGGCAAGATCAGTCGAATACAGGTTAAACGTAACGTCATTGCTGTTGACTGCGGTAAAACCTGTATTTTTCCAGTTGCTCATCCACGATGGCACTCCATAGCTTGCTATAGTCCTTGAATCAAGTCCCACATATAATGTTATGTCATCTCCTGATGTAAGTGTAGCAACATCTGTTGTAAGGCTCTTTGCATCACATGGAGTTAAAACGTATTCTGCGCCCAAAAGCTTATCAGGTATAGTTATAAACGCAACTTCACGGTCTTTGAATACCAAGTCTCCCACAGCAAGGCTCGTATCTATGGACCAGTTGCTGCAATATTCAGCAGCAAGCGGCACAACCTCAGAAATAAGACTTCCGCCAGTTATGGCCGGCAGTGATGTTTCGATTATCCACTTCTGGTCGTCGGAGCCATTGCATTTCCACTGTACTACATTTGCGCCCTCCTCCTTCGAGCCAGCAGCTACGCCTATGCAGCTTTCATCATTAGTCGGAGCTGTGCAGATAGTATATGTACCGTCTCCATTATCGACAAACTTAAAATACTGAGCGGTGCAGTTTGTATTCTGATATATGCCTATATTTGTGCCGTTATCGGTCTTGCCGTAGTCTATATCAAGGAGATATGTCTTTTTGTCTCCTACTTCTGAGTAGATCATATAGTAGCCGTTACCTGCATCCTCCAGATACCAGTCTCTTGCACCGGTAGTTCCCTGCTGAACATTTGCACCGTTTGCAGCCTCGCTTCCCGCAACTTCCATGTAGAATCCGCTGTTCTCATTTTTAAATCTGTAGGTGTAGGCTGTATCCAGAACTGCACCGGTCTTTCCGATAACGGGAGGTGTACCGTATACTACCTCATCACCTGCAAGCTCGTTCAGATACATTTCAATATTGGTATATCCATCAGGTGAAAGGCTGTTTATTGCACCATCGGAGGGATCGCTGGGGTCTAAGCCATGTTCTGTCTCCCATGTGTTGGGCATACCATCACGGTCGGTATCGTTTGCAGCATTTGTTGCACCGTCGGTGCTGTGCTGGAAGTTTTCACTTGTCGGATATCCTCCCACGTCCTCCTGACTGTCGATAATACCTTTAAGTCCGTCCTTGGAACCGGTGTAGGTGTATGTTCCGTTTTTCACTTCATCTATATAACGTGAGTCAATATAATCCCAGCCTGTTGCAGATGTACCGCCTGCGCCTACATTTGCTATTACGCTCTTGTAAGCGTCTTCGGCAGACTGAGTGTTTACATATGACTCGAAGAACTGAGTATCGCTTCTGACATCTGAATCTGTGGAGTTCTTTCCGCCGGATACAGCCTTTCCATTATCCCATGCGTTATCCGAAGCTTTCAGCAGATATGAGCCATTGGTATCCACCATAACATTACCTGATACATACATCTTCTGCATATCATTATATCCCAGTTCGTTGCCGTCAGTTGAGACTATATGCATATCAGTATTGCTGACAGCTCCAGCTTTATAGTAATTGTTTACAAAATTGAGTCGTCTTACGCCGCCGTCGGTAGTTCTGTCCTTCCAGTTATAAACTACGTTATTGCGGATGTCTGCCTGACCACCATAGGTTGCGCCATCCTGTTCAACTCCGCCTGCCAGCGACCAGTTTCTACCCGTACAGTTTATAAGCAGATTGTGGTGATAGCTTCCTGTGTATCCGCTTATAGATGCTGCAAAAGCGTGACGTTCTGTTTGAGTTCTGTCATCACTATTGTAGTGGACCGAGTTGTTAAGCGACTCGCCTATGATGTTCCACTGGAACGTTATATTAGCAGAGCTTCGTGAGCTGAAGCCCTCGTCTGTCGCCCATGAGATTGAGCAGTGATCCACTATCGAATGATTACAGCTGCCCATGCCCATTCCACCGTGAGATGAACCGTTTGAATCGCCCATACGCACACGGATATCACGGATTATCACATCAGATGTACCCATTGCTCCGAAGTCGTACTTTGTAAGAGTTATGCCGTCTCCGGGAGCGGTCTGACCTGCAATGTAAACGCTTCCGGCATTGTCGGGAATGCAAAGCGTATCCTGAAGCTCAATAACGCCTCCTACGTCGAATACCACGATTCGTGGAACGCCCTTCCAGTCGTCGGTAGTCCATTGCTCATCACAAAGTGCCCATCGAAGCGAACCCTCACTTCCGTCATCCTTCAGATTAGTTACATGTACTACAACACCGCCTTGTCCGCCACGTGCGAATCTGCCGTAGCCCTCAGCTGACGGAAATGCAAGTCTCGCCACATTAAATGAGTTGACTGAGCCTTTTATCACGTTTCCGCTGCTGTCAACCGTATCTACTCGCCAATAATAGGTTATATATGACTGATAAGTTTCATCAAGGGCGTATGTTGTACCGGTCTGATTTCCTTTATATTCAGGGGAATTTGTTGTGGCGCTGAACACGCTGTCATAGCTTGTGCCTATATAGACATCATGACTTTTTGCGTCAACTCCTGCCGTCCAGGTGAGACCCTCTGAGCGATCATGGTGAGACTCCTTATCTGCCGGTGATATATGGCTCACGCCTTTAATCGGGTCGCCACCATCGATTTCAAAGGCATTGAGCCATGCATTTCCGCTGGCGCTTGATATCTCTATAGTTGCCGAAGTTCCGCTGAATGTAGCATAGCCTATACCTGCGTCCTCGGAATCCTTTACAGTATTTGGGCACTTGATACCTGTCATAGCAATGGTGCCATTTACCTTTAATGTAATATCTCCCGTGCTGCCGTTTGCGTTGGTGTTGCTGTGGTATGTCTTAATAGAGTGACTTCCTTCAGAAAGACCTGTTATCGTAAGCGTGAGCGTTCCTCCGCTCGATGCGTCCACAGTAGCACCGTCCATGGTGAGATATGGATAGTCAAGATTCTGTAGCTGAAGCTTTTTGTTGTTTTCCATTCTCAGGTCTCCGCCGCTGGCGCTCAGCTTAAATGTTACTCCGTTAAAAGTCGCTGCTGCGCTGTCATCTACTATCCAGTTGTTTGCAAATCTTGCATATGACGCTTTTCGACCATCGTTCTTGTTGATATCCACAAGTATACGTGAGCCTGTATCTGCTGCGTCTGCAGATATGTCTGCGCCATTCAGGCTGGCAAGATTATCCGCTCCAGCAATACTTAGAGCCATTGCCATAAGACAAGCGAGAGTTTTTTTCATTCTCCTTACCATAAACAAATCCTCCTAAAAATAAATACATTATATATATCTTTTAAGGCAAGATCATCTATCACGCCTTTACCACACGTTATTATTATAGCAATTATTTACAAAAAAATCTATAGCATGTTGCATCTCTTTTATTGCATTTCGTATCATCTGCCGCCTAAAAAGGAAAAAACCTCAGGACAGTTGCGGTATCCTGAGGTATTTGAGTGTTGAACGATTACTTACTTAAACCATTCTGCATACAGTATACACTAAAAAAATCAAACTGTCAATGACAAATTGTGCAAATTTTATTGCATTTTCAATCATTGTATTGTATGCTGTAAAAGGCTGCACAGGGCAGTAAGCCCTATACAGCCTGAGTTTTATTATGCGTTAAATTCTATCTCCATAAGTTCCATCATACCTGTACCCTTATAAACCAGGAATAGTGGATATACTCCATCCGGCATATTAATGTCTGATGTAAGCTTAGTCCAGCTATCAGCCGGCTCTACCCTGATCTCGCAGACCTTAGTCTTACCCATATCACTATAAGCTGTAAGCGTACCTAAGCCAGTGCTGCGTACAAGCACTGAGAGACTCTTTAAATCTTTAAATAAGAAATACTTATAGCCTATGAGAGTTCCGTCAGCTATCTCACCTATAAATCTATCCTCGCCACTGTGGGTAACATTCGGGAAGCTGTCCGTATAGATGGAGTTGCAGCCGTGGGGCATTCTGCCGTTTGTGATATTGCAGGCTATCACTGCCGGATACGCTCCCTTGCCTGCAAGAGGTCCATCGTTCAGTCCGCAGCAGGTCATTTCCACTTGGTCGATACTGCCATCGGGTTTCATGGTTATTTTCTCTGCGCACGCCTGCCTGCTGTAATCTGACTTATGCGTAAGACGATGGTAAAATACATACCACTGTCCGTTGATGTTCTCAATACTTCCATGGGTCGTACCGGTCATGTTGAGCTTGTCCTTTTCTTCACGTCCGTCTATGCCAATATCGCCATTTGAAACAATAGTTCCGCCGAATACAAAATCTCTATCGGGATGTTTACTTGTTGCATAGCAAAGCTCATGATTGTGAAGTGATGAGTAAATAAAGTAATATGTATCTCCTACCTTGCGCATAGAACTTGCCTCGAAGAACGGGTGTTTTTCAAAGCTTGTACCTCTTGTATCGTAGGGGATAATATGCTTAGGCTCTTCCTTAACAGTTAGCATATCATCCTCTACCACTACCATACAAGGTCCCATAACGCTGCCTTCAGTAGTGAGTATCTCCTCACGTGACTTGCCGAACATTGCCATTTCCTCTGCAATTACGCTTTCGTCATCCTGCCATCCGTCCTTCTGCTCGTAGTTAAACTGTGTACCATAGTATATGCGGATAGTTCCGTTGTCGTTGATAACGCCCGGGTCAAAGCACACATATTTGAGCATGGGTCTACCGTCGGGATAGCGCACACAGCCGATATACTCATATTTGCCGGCTGGAGTATCACTTACGGCAACACTTATAGGTCCGAAGTAGCCGCCCTTTCCGTAGGCTCCGGACATACAGTAATAGAGATAGTATCTGCCGTCGTTGCCCTTTACAACGTCTGGAGCATACATATACTTTCGATTGGCATAGTCGGGATCCTGCTCTGCACGATAGATAGTACCCTCGCACCGCCAGTCACTGAGATCGTCTACTGGGGCGGAGTAGACTTCATAATCCAGCATACAAAAAGTCTCACCGCCTTCCTTGTCGTGCGAACCATAAAGATAAACACGGTCGCCGAAAATATGCGGCTCCCCGTCTGGGATACATACATTCAATGGAAGAAATGGGTTGAATACTTGCTTTTTCATTTTCAATCACCTCAGTGGTATTATTTTAACTTCATTATACTTATTTGAGCAAAAATATCAACGTAAGATTGTGAAACTTGTTGAAATAAATTATAAAAAGCCTGAGAAGAATAATATTCTTCTCAGGCTCAGCCTGTCGAAAAAGTCAAGCATTCGCTTGGCTTTTTTTGATAGAAATGGTATAATAAAGAAAGACCAGCTA
>CALXBL010000027.1 GCA_944386525.1 uncultured Ruminococcus sp.
AAAAATGATACAGCGGATTAATTTTTTTCAGAATTTATGCAGAAAATCAAAACCAATCCCTATTACTCCACCGCTATATCATAGCTTGGAAATGGCTTGGTTACGCAGTTTTCTTGGAATTTTAGGGTTGACAAAAATCGAATAATGTTGTAAAATAGAAAACGTAGCAGAACGAGTGTTCTTGCATTTTGCACTCTATCAAGAGTAGCGTATATATTGTGCTGTGCATTTTTGCTCAGGCTGTCGGTTGTAATCTTATCAGCCGAATGATAACGGAGATTTAAAGCCGTTACACTAACATAACAATCGAATAAGTCTTGACTCTTCAGAAAAAGCTGTTGGGTCTGGCTTGTTGTAGTTATGTGAGTGTAGCGGCTTTTTGTTTTGTCTGAAAAGGCTGATGTATCGTTTCGGGATATACCGATGGTGAACGGATTGTTCACCGTTCAGATCACCCGCCCTAATTCAGGGCGCCGGTTAAAGAGAAAGCACACATATACCGTTTCAGGGTGAGTTCTGGGAATGATTTCTTATGCCGTCGTGAATTGCGACTCCATAGACACAGACCACCGTCGCAGATTGCGACGGTGGTTTATGAAAAATCAGAGATAAAGGGAGCGGTGTTTTACCGCATCCTTTGAAAAGGGTGAACGATTCGGACCCCCCTTGCAGTGGATTCAAGGAGTCATCATTTAGATGACCCCTGACAGATAAAATGAGTTTTAACGAAACGATAAAACTCAGAAATTTATATAAAAGCGTATCGCTTTGAAAATAAATCTTTGAAAAAATGTTCAAGCTCGCTGCGCTTCGCAAAGTTGACAGCAAGCATCGCCTGTGTATAGACACGGCACGATTTTATAAAAATCGGTATGCTCGCTCTCTGTCACCTCGGTTGAGAGCAAGCATATGACTTGTGGCTACACTCGGCTTTTTTTCTAAAAATTCTGAAAAATAAAAGCTTACCCTCAACCTCATTCAGTTGAGAGCAAGCATCGCCGTTGTAGCTACATCGTCACTTTTTTGCGTGTTATGCTTTCTGCAACTTCGTTGACAGCAAGCATAGCGATTGTCTTTACACTGTCTGATTTTCTCTGAAAAACGTCAGTGCAGACAAACGCAAAAAACTTGTTGGGAGAACCCAAACCCCTTGAATGGAAATCGGCAATTCTGCCGATGAAATATTTTTGAAAAAACAAATTTACAGGAGGAATTATTATGCCAAAGAGAACGAGAGATATTCTGCTCAGATTTTTCGTAACAGCCAAAGAGAAGGCGGCAATTCAGAAACGAATGGAGCTTGTCGGACTGAAAAATATGTCTACTTATCTTCGGAAAATTGCAACGGACGGTTATCTGCTGAATGTTGATTTAAGCTGTTTCGATAAAATGCTGGAGGACATTCACGGCGTTTCCAAGAACATCAATCAGATTGCCAAGCGTATCAATGCGACGAATAATATCTACGTCGAAGATATGCAGGAACTCAAAAATAATCAGGAGAAAATCTGGGAGCTTCTTCGGGAGATATATTCTCAGCTTCCGTAAAAATCACAGAGAAAGGACGGGATAGAATTATGATTTTCATATTTTTAAAAGGAAGGAGGCTTGCCTATATGCAAAAGGATATCACATCTGCAACCGAATACAAAATCGGTAATACGACATATATCGTGAACGTTAAGTTCGCACCCAATGGTAAAGAAAATATTTCCGACGTAGTGCGTCGATTGATAGAGCGTGATATTAAGAAACAAGCGGCATAACCATTTCACAACTCTACGAAAATTTATCGCTTTAAAGTATTGATATTTTACGGTGGATGTGCTATAATTATAGTACATTAGCCGCCGTAATTGTCGGAAAGGAATGGTTATGTTTACAGACAAGATTACGGCTCTTTACTGTCGCTTGAGCAACGACGATGATTTACAGGGTGAGAGTAATTCAATCACCAATCAGAAAGCAATTTTGAAGAAATATGCTGATGATAACGGACTCGGAAACACACTGTTCTATGTTGATGACGGTTTCAGCGGAACAAATTTCAATCGTCCTGATTTTATGAGAATGATGGAAGATGTGAAGTCGGGCAAGATAGGAACTATCATTACAAAGGATTTATCTCGTTTCGGCAGAGATTATCTGATGACAGGTCAGTATATTGAAATGGTGCTTCCCGACTACGATGTTCGGTATATCGCAATCAATGACAACGTTGACACTCTGCGTAGTGAAAACGAAATGATGGTTTTCAAGAATGTGTTTAACGACTGGTACGCTCGTGACTGCTCAAAGAAGATTAAAGCAGTTTTCAAGGCGAAAGGTCAATCAGGTAAGCCACTTGGTAAACCGCCGTATGGTTACAAGAAAAGCGAAACTGATAAGAATGTGTGGAATGTTGATGATGAAGCTGCTGAGGTTGTAAGACGAGTATTCCAGATGTGTATTGACGGATACGGACCTTCACAGATAGCGAAAGCTCTGAGAAATGACAATATTCTTATTCCCACCGCTTATGAGCAGTCCAAGGGCAAGGGCGGAACACGTCCGTTCAGAAATCCGACTTATTGGGGCGAGCAGACTATCAATAAAATGCTTGACAGAATTGAATATGCAGGACACACCGCAAACTTCAAGACCAAAAAGAAGTCCTACAAAAACAAGAAAAAAATTGATAATCCAAAGTCCGAATGGCAGATTTTTGAGAATACTCACCCTGCAATTATTTCACAGCACGACTTTGATTTAGTGCAGGAGCTTCGCAAGAACAAACGTAGAATTCAGAAATGTGAGGAAGTCAATCCTTTTTCGGGAATGGTATACTGTGCTGATTGTGGCAAGAAAATGTATTTGTGCAGAGCAAAAAGCATTAATACTGACCAAGAACACTTAAAATGTGGCACCTATGCAAAACGCAAGGACGAGTGTTCAGCGCATTTTATCCGCACTGTTGTTCTTGAAGAACTTGTGCTAAGTGAACTGAGAAAGATTACGACCTATGTCAGAGAACACGAGGAAGAATTCGTTGAGCTTGCAATGCAGAATTCAATACAAAAGCAGTCCGCTGAACTGAAAGCGGCAAAGAAAAGACTTGTCCAATCAGAAAAGCGAGTTTCTGAACTGGACAAGCTGTTTACAAGGCTTTATGAAGATAATGTTTCTGGTAAGATTTCTGATGAGCGCTTTAAGATGATGTCGAAGAACTATGAAGCTGAGCAGAAGGAACTCCGACAGATTATTCCTGAACTATCTCAGTTTATTGAAGCAAGTGAGCAGAAGAATGCTGACACTGCTCAGTTTATTGGGATTGTACGCAAGTATTCCGAAATCCCAAAGCTCACTCCTGAAATTATGCACGAATTCATTGAAAAGATTGTCGTATATGCACCTGACAAGTCCAGCGGACACAGAACGCAGCAGATTGACATCTGCTTCCGATTTAATGTTCTAACAGCAACAGTTACTGCTGACAGCGTGGTTTACGACAAAAAGAGAAAGGCTGCGTAGGGTCTTCCTACGCAACCTTTCGGTACATACGATAAAACTTCTTTATCGACCGCCCCTTAAGAAGCGACAGTTTTTCTTTTATTACATCTCATCCGGAAATTTATATTCCCACTGTCTCCTACACTCATCCATCATTGCCATAACGTTGATTGTTCCTGAATGCGGCACGAGACGGCTTTCTTTAAGTCCGGCATTTATACAGCGGTTGACTTCCATTATCTCATACTCGTAACCGTTGCAGAGATTATCCTGATGAAAGCTCTCGACTACTGTATTATTCTCATCTAAAAGCACAGCATCGCAGGTGCACATAAACCAGTCACCCAGCTCTATATGTCCCTTGTCCCCTGCTATAACCGCATTATTTGCAAACTTGGAATTAAATCCGGCGGATATATCTGCAAAGCCATTTTCGTATTCAAGCATCGCAGCCATATCTATATCAACGCCTGTTTTTCCTATGCGGGCCTTAGAAAAAATACTATCAGGCATTCCGCCAAATGCAGCCTCCGCCAGCGTCAGCGGATATACTGCCAGATCCAGCAGACAGCCACCGCCCAAATCAGGTCTGAAAAGACGGTCGTTCTGGTCAAAGTCCACATCGTTGCAAAAGTCAGCCTTTACCATCTGCACCTTTCCTATACTGCCATCTTTTATCCACTCCATAGCTTTCAGGAAAGAGGGACGGCACTTCATCCACATTGCCTCCATAAAGAAAACGTTCTTTTCAGCTGCAAGCTCCAGAAGTTCCGAGAGTTGTCTGCCGTTAAGAGTAACAGACTTTTCACACAGAACATTTACTCCGGCAAGTATGGCAGTCTTTGCGTGGGCGTAGTGACACGCCATAGGACTTGCAATGTAGACTACATCAACGCCGCCCTCCGACAGCATATCTTCAAGGCTGCCGTACGCCTTTTCAAAGCCGTACTTCAACGCAAATTCCTGAGCCTTTTCAAGACTCCTTGAGCTTACCGCCGCACAAACCGACTCCTCCACAGAAGCGAGTGCAGCAGCAAATGTCTCCGCTATTTTTCCGGTGCTGCATATTCCCCATCGAATAGCCATAAAATCTCTCCTTTCACAAACGCAAATCACCCATAGCTGAGAGCATACGGGTGATTTTTCATTTTCAGAATTCCTCTTCCATTTCACGTATCATGTCAACTCTAAGAGCGTGTCTGCCGCCCTCAAATGGAGTGTCTATAAACAGCTCAGCCAGCTCACAGGCAACGCCTATACCAAGAGTTCTTGCTCCCATACACATAATGTTGGCGTCGTTGTGAAGACGTGTATACTTTGTAGAGAAATGATCTGCACAGAGTGACGCACGTATACCCTTTATCTTATTTGCCGCCAGTGACATTCCTATGCCTGTACCGCAGATGAGAATACCTCTCGTGCCCTCGGTATCAGCAACGGCATGACCCACCTTCTTTGCGATTACAGGATATTCAACACGTCCGCCGTCACCGCCCATATCCTCAACATCGTGACCCTTTTCGATGAGCAGCTTTATTATCTCAGCCTTCATCTCATAGCCTGCATGATCACAGCCAATATAAATCTTCATATAAATTACCTCAGTTCTTCTGATTATCCAGCCTGTCCTTTTCAGCCTTGACAAGCTGCAAATATTTTGCCTCCATCTCCTCGGGAGATTGAGGCTCAGCATATGCCGCACTCATACAGAGACCTGCTCCGTTCTGAAGTCTGACTGCTGCCGGTGCAAGGAGAACATTTTCCGGACAATACGTCTCAATAAGATCTGCTGCACCATCACCTGTCATTATAACGCTGTCCATGCCGTCAATTTTACGGAGCAGTTCCTCCTCCGGCATAAGAGCGTCCTCCATAAGTGGCGTACACTCATTACCATCAAAGCTGTATAGTCCTGCGTAAACAAGGCCTTTACGAGCCTTCATAACAGCGCAGACTGTGCCAGTGCCAACAGGACGCACCTGAAAGCTTAAAGCTTTAAGAGTCGATATTCCGCAGCACTCAGCACCCTGAGCAAATGCCATTGCCTTTACAGCGGCAATTCCTATGCGCAGACCTGTATACGAACCAGGACCTGCTGCAACAGCATATCTGTCCACGTCGGAGATAGTAATTCCCGTATCCTCAAGCAGTCTCATCACAAGAGGAAGTATCACCTGAGAATGAGTTCGCTTTGTATATACAAGCTGCTGCCCTAAAAGCAGATCTTTCTCACTGTCATAAAGTGCAGCAGCGGCTACAGTTCCGGAAGTATCAATTCCCAATATGCGCAAAACGCTCATCTCCCTCGATAGTTATTTTTCTTGTGTTGTCGTCTATGCGGTCTATGCGTATCTTTATAACATCATCAGGCAGGGCGTCCTCGATATTCTCCGACCATTCAACAGCAAATACACTTTCCCCTGCCGGATAGTCGTAAAAGCCTGTGGTTTCAAGCTCGTCCGAACTCATGATGCGGTACATATCAAAGTGATATAACGACAGCACACCCTTACCATGGTACTCGTTCACTATAGCGAAGGTCGGCGAGGAGACTTCATCTGCAAGTCCCATTCCCAAAGCAAGACCTCTTGTAAAAGTAGTTTTGCCTGCGCCCAGATCGCCGTAATAGGCAATACAATCTCCTGTACGGAGAACTGCGCCTATTTTCCTTGCAAGTTCAATAGTCTCCTCAGGTGTACAGGTCACAAAAGTAAACTGCATAATAATTCTTCCTTAGAATAAGCCTGTAATGTTGCCGTCGTTGTCACAGTCGATGCGCAGTGCCGCCGGTGACTTGGGCAGACCGGGCATTGTCATAATGTTGCCTGTAAGTACAACTATAAAGCCTGCGCCTGCTGAGAGAGTTACATCACGGACAGTAATTTTGAAGTTCTCCGGCTTACCCAGCAGTGTTGGGTCATCAGACAGAGAATACTGTGTCTTAGCGATACAAACAGGCAGTTCTCCATGACCGAGTGCTTCTATCTGAGCAATAGCCTTTGCAGCCTGAGCTGTAATATTCACGCCATCTGCACGATATATCTCCTTAGCAATCTTTTCGATCTTTTCAGGTATGGAGAGGTTTGTCTCATAGAGCACGTGGAAGTCGGACTTCTTTGTCTCAATAGTTCTGCAAACCTGCTCAGCAAGGTCAATGCCACCCTTTCCGCCCTTTGCAAACACCTCAGCAAGAGAGAAGTCAGCGCCAAGCTTCTGGCAGAATTCCTTTACAAATTCAAGCTCAGCGTCAGTATCTGTAGCAAAGCGGTTTATTGCGACTACTACCGGAACACCGTACTTCTGCATATTTTCAATGTGCACCTGGAGATTTACAATACCCTTTGAAAGAGCCTCAAAGTTTTCCTCTGTAAGCTCAGACCTTGGAACTCCGCCGTTATATTTCAATGCTCTTACAGTTGCAACCAAAACTACACAATCGGGCTTCAGTCCGCCGTAGCGGCACTTGATATCGAAGAACTTTTCTGCACCAAGGTCGGAACCGAATCCAGCCTCGGTAATGCAGTAGTCACCAAGCTTCAGGGCGAGGCGTGTTGCACGAATAGAGTTGCAGCCATGGGCAATATTTGCAAAAGGTCCGCCATGGATAAATGCAGGTGTATTTTCAAGAGTCTGTACAAGATTTGGCTTTAACGCGTCCTTTAGCAGAGCAGTCATTGCACCGCTTGCGCCAAGATCCTTTGCATAGACCGGATTTCCGTCCAAATCGTATGCAACAAGTATTTTGCCCAGTCTTTCCTTCATATCAGCAAGATCCTTTGACAGGCAGAGTATAGCCATAACTTCAGATGCAACAGTTATCTGGAAACTGTCGGAACGTGGTATACCGTCTATCTTTCCGCCAAGACCAATAACAATATTGCGTAGCGCTCTGTCGTTCATGTCGAGAATACGCTTCAGCATAATACGTCTCTGGTCGATCCGCAGCTCATTGCCCTGCTGCATATGGTTATCCAGCATTGCACATAGAAGATTGTTTGCAGATGTAATGGCGTGCATATCGCCTGTAAAGTGGAGATTGATATCCTCCATGGGAACTACCTGAGCATATCCGCCTCCTGCAGCTCCACCCTTAATGCCAAACACCGGGCCCAGCGACGGCTCACGGAGAGCAAGCACGGCATTTTTGCCGATCTGTCCCATAGCCTCAGCAAGTCCCACACTGATAGTCGTCTTGCCTTCCCCGGCAGGAGTCGGGTTGATGGCAGTAACAAGAATAAGCTTTCCGTCCGGCTTATTCTCCAACTTTTTAAAGAGCTGCTCGGAGAGTTTTGCTTTATAGTGGCCGTAATATTCTATATCGTCCTCGTCAATATTCAATCCCTTGGCGATCTCGCCGATCTTCTTCATTTTCGCCTGCTGTGCAATCTCAATATCTGTCAGCATAATTTTCCTCCTAATAGTTATTTTCACACTCGGAATACATATTTTAATTATACCAGTTTTACTGTTAAATTGCAAGCTTTATAATCTCTTTTGGCGTTTTCAGTTACATTTTGCCGTTTTATGCATCTCCCTTTGTACAGCCTGCAAAAATTATTTTATATTACAATATATTCCGCATTTTCTGTGAAGTCATACCATATGATGTATAAAAAGGAGCCTTAACTATGAGAAGAAAATATATCTATCTGTTTTCTGCGATAATTGCAGCCTCCATCATGATCACAGGCTGCTCAAAAGCCGACACAGAACTTTCGGAGAACAGCGCCATACACCTTTACGACCTTGAACAGACTCCCGACCATCTGGGGATAGATACAAATAATACATCTGAATCTTCATCTCAGTACGAGCCGTTAAACTATACTCCGCAGTATGGAATGTGGTTTACTGTAAACGACTATCCCGACATACTAATGACAAGCACTGAGGAGGAGTTTTCTGCATCAATTGAGGAGCGTTTTGACAATGCTGCCGATTCAGGAATAAATACAATATACGTCCATGTGAGGGCTTTTGGCGACGCTTATTATAAGTCAGAGCTTTTTTCAAAGGGCTTATACACTCCTGCTGATATGGATTTTGATCCGCTTGAAATTATGGTGGAGGCTGCCCATGAACGCAAGCTTTCCATACACGCCTGGATAAATCCTCTCCGGTGTCAGTCGGATGTTCAAATGAAGGATATGGACAGCAGCTTTACGCTAAAAAAATGGTACGAGGATAATGAAAAATGCGGCACCTACCTTTCTTTAGTGGATAACAGGTGGTGGCTGTGTCCTGCATATCCGGAGGTGCGTGAGCTTATTGCAGAGGGCGCTGCTGAGATAGTCAGGAATTACCAGGTTGATGGAATACATATCGACGACTACTTCTACCCCACCAAAGACAGTTCATTTGATGAAAAGGCATTTACCGAAAGCGGAGAAAATAATCTCACGGAATTCCGCATGGAACAATGCAGCCTTATGGTACAGGAGATATACAGTGCCGTTAAAGGCGAAAATCCGGACGTGCTGTTTGGCATAAGTCCTCAGGGCACACTTCACGGTAATGATTCACAATATGCAGACGTGAAACGATGGTGTTCTGAGGAAGGCTTCTGTGACTACATAGTCCCTCAAATATACTTCGGTCTTAAAAATGAAACCGCTCCCTTTGCGGATATGGTTTCCATATGGAAAAATCTTGTTACAAATCCAGATACTGAACTTGTTATAGGTATAGCAGCCTACAAGCTGGGGCAGGAGGATATCTACGCCGGCAGTGGCTCCGGTGAATGGCTGAGTGATCCGGCTGTAATATCAAAGGAAACTGAGCTTGCTCTCAAACTTGACCTTGGAGTCTCGCTATACAGCTATAGCGCCATCTTTGAGTCGGCGGAGAATATTGCTGACAATATGTCTGATGAGCTTGCCAGAGTAAAAAAACTCCTGCAGGATAACCCTACAGGCTCTGATAATATTACGACTGACCTCCAGTATTAGATATACTGAGCCGTGTGTTCAGCATTTCATCCAGCTTTTCCAGCGCCTCGTCGAAACTGCAGCCGGACGAATAAGCAAGTTCCTCTGCTGTAATACGTCTGCAATCATGGTAAAGATGATCGTCACTTATGCAGAGGGTACTCTTTTGACCACGGCAGCGGCGGCGCTGCTTAACCATATAAAGTGTTTTCAGTACTCTGAGGTTTTCCTCAGCCGTGCCATCCATAAATATTTCACGGTATTTCTTCCGCCTAGCGTTGACATCAGTTATCCACATAACCTCGGCATCTGCTATTCCCTCAATACTCTCGATTATCTCTTCATATGTACGTATGGGAGTCATTCTGCCACTAAGCGTTTGCGGCACAAATATGGTCAGATTATTTAAGTAAAGTGGAGTAAGAGCATAGCATTCCATCGTCTGGTCGCCAAACCGCTTTTCCACAAGTCCATCAATCTTGCACACACCTGTTCCACGGTATAATATAACGTCATTCGTATGATACATAAATCATCTTCCTCTCATCTCACGGGTACGTTAAAAAAAGTGCAGTCAAGCACAACCGGCTATACGCTCGATTGGCAGACTGCACGTTGTTATATATATTATAACATATTTTGCGAAAAAAAGGTATGGGCACTTTTTACAAAAATTCGATAAGCATTATGCGCAAAAACTACAAAGCAGGACTTATCTGCAGGCTGCCAGCAATTCCTCTGTCTTATCGCATCGCTCCCACGCAACTCCCAGTTCCTCACGACCCATATGACCATATGCAGCAAGTCTGCGATACTGCGGCTTTCTCAGATCAAGCATCCTGATAATGCCGCCCGGTGTAAGAGCAAACACCTTCTTTACAGCCTCAGCAAGAGTCACATTGGAAACCTTACCCGTGCCGAATGTGTCAATCAACACAGAAACCGGATTCGCTACGCCAATAGCGTATGCAAGCTCAACTTCACATCTGTCAGCAAGACCTGCGGCAACAATATTCTTAGCAATATACCTTGCAGCATAGGCAGCACTTCTGTCAACCTTGGTCGGATCCTTGCCGCTGAAAGCGCCACCGCCGTGACGTGCATATCCGCCGTAAGTGTCAACGATTATCTTTCTGCCAGTAAGACCACTGTCACCCTGAGGTCCGCCAATTACGAATCTGCCTGTTGGATTGATATAGAACTTTGTATTCTCGTCTATCATATTAGCCGGCAGAACAGCGTTGCATACATATTCCATAATATCGCTCCGAATCTGCTCAGCAGGTATCTCCGGAGCGTGCTGGGTGGAAACTACAACTGCATCAATTCTTACAGGCTTGTTGTCATCGTATTCAACCGTGACCTGAGCCTTTCCGTCCGGACGAAGATAGCTAAGGAGATTCTGCTTTCTAACGTCAGCAAGCCGCAGGCAGAGCTTATGTGCCAGCGATATAGGCATCGGCATTAATTCCTTAGTCTCGTTGCAGGCATAGCCGAACATCATACCTTGATCACCAGCACCAATTGAAGTCTCGTCAGTACCACGACTTTCGATAGCGTCGTTGACGCCCATTGCAATATCGGGAGACTGCTTGTCGATAGTAGTCATAACGGAGCAGGTATAGCCATCGAAGCCATACTTAGCCCGGTCGTATCCGATATCAATGACAACATCTCTTGCAATCTGTGGTATATCAATTTTTGCAGTTGTGGTTATCTCACCCATGCACATGACCATACCTGTTGTTGTAACAGTCTCGCAGGCAACTCTCGCCGTAGGGTCCTGTTCCAGTATAGCATCCAGAACCGCATCAGAAATCTGGTCACAGATCTTGTCGGGATGTCCCTCAGTAACGGACTCAGAAGTAAATAAATATTTGCTCATTAAAATCTTCCTTTCAGCATAAAAAAAGCACTCGTCAGACGAGTGCACGATTCCGTTTTCTTTCGAAATCCTCATCTCTCGGCTGATGCCGCAGGATTTAGCACCTTTTTTGCATACGCAATCAGGTTGCCGGGCTTCACAGGACCTGTTCCTCCGCCACTCTTGATAAGGTTACGATATTATTATAACTCATATAAGATCATTTGTCAATAGCTAAATGCGATTATTGTCATATTCAAACGCAAAAAGGCGGCACGTTAAACGTACCGCCTTATTGTAATTAGGTTAAAAACTTAATTAGTTAGCTGAAATAGGGAGAGAGTCAACCTTCAGTACCAGGAATGACAGAAGAGCAAGAGAGTCGTTAGCGTCAACTACGCCGCCGTTGGAAGCGCACTCTGCATTAGCTGTCTGCTGGCTGTTGAACTGGAGCTGCTTAGCAATATACTTGTTCAGGTAAACCAGGTCAACCATTGATACCTGACCGTCGAGATTGGTATCACCAGGAACTACTTCACCAGGAATTGTTGTTCTTGTAGTTGTAGTACCCTGACCGGTAGTTGTAGTACCCTTACCAGTAGTAGTTGTTGACTTAGTAGTTGTAGTTGTCTGATCACCAGAAGTTGTTGTCTTAGAAGTTGTAGCACTGCCATCAACATTAGGAGCTTCGTCCTCAAGGAAAGAAGCTATCCATACCAGAGGAGAGTTCCAGTTGATTGTACATTCGTTTACAGACCAAGCCTCTACGTTATCCAGGAAGCATAGCATAGGAGCAACTTCGCCAGCCTTGTAGCCCTTACCCTGAACCATCGGGTCTTGCATCTGAGAGTTCGGACCGCCGGACAGAACGCCCTTAGGTGCGGACGGGAATGTATTATCAAGCTGATAAGACCACCATCTGTGGTGTGGGTTTTCGAGCATATTCTCGCCGTAACCAGTTACATAGGACTGCTCGAGCGGGTTTCTACCCATCAGGTAGTCCATAGCAGTAGATACACCGTTGATGTACTGTATTTCCTTGTCGATATCGTATGCCAGACCCATTACCAAAGCGTTATTAACAACCATGGAGTTGGAGCCCCACTCATAACCATTTACGAGAGTCTTCTTCTGGATACCGTTAGCCAGTGTCCAAACTTCTGCTTCATAGTCGTGACCAACATAAGGAATACCGAAGTCGGATGATTCCTCGAGTCCGATGAAATAGTCAGCTGCATTCTTTACAGAGTTCTGGATAGTTGTCAGTTCGTCTGCAGTCAGCAGGCCCTTTTCAACCAGTGACTGACCATTGATGCACAGAGACAGTGTACCCAGTGAGCTGAGTGTACCCCATGTAAATGCAGTTGCAGAACCGTTGTTCTCACCGCCATAGAGAGCTGTCTGTACTTCGTAGCAAGCACCGGATTCATCATCATAGCTGAGCATATCTGTCTTATAAGCTGCTTCACCAGTTGTGATGTAGAGCTCACAAGCTGCCCAATAGAATTCGTCAGTTACGTTTGTATCACCGTATGGGCCACCACCCTTATTCTGTGTCAGAGGAGCGTACAGTGATGCGTGATCAGCCAGTTCGTCCGGAACAGTTGTGTAAGGCTCATATGTAGCCTTAGCTGCATCGTATGCCTTCTTAGCAAGAGCGATGCACTCGTCTGCTTCTGCAGAATCATAAGGCTGGATCAGACGTGCGAACTGTGCCAGAGCACCAGCAAAGTTCAGAGTTGCTGCATATGTCTTAGGCTTAACGATACGAGTCAGCTCACCAGCCTCTGTAAGAGCTGTTGCATCTGCAGGAGATACAGCAAGAGCTGTCCACTTATAGTCGTGAATCTTGTGATAAACCATGCCGTCAGCAGGATCCTGCATAGTCTTAAAGAAGTCGATTTCGATCTGTACTTCGTCCAGGATATCCGGAATGCCGTTACCATTCTCAGGAATTACAACAGTACCGCTGCCATCTTCCCACTTAGAAATGTCGCCCTTATTCAGGTCACGATCGAAGATAGAAAGCAGAGTCCAGATAGAAACACCGCCGTTTACAACGTACTTACCGTGGTCACCAGCGTCGTACCAACCACCGGTTGTATCAATAGTACCATTGTTTGTTTCAACGTCAGCATCGGAAGGAATGATATAAACCCACTTGGACTGAATGTAAGCTACGTCATTTGTGTGACCAGCTTCACGAGCCAGGTCAGTTGCTGTAGCCTTCGGACCATCAGGATTTTCAGAAACGATATACTGAGCTTCGATCTCAACACCAGAACGGTTCTGATAGAAGTAGTTCATAGCCTCAGTTGTCAGGTCGCCGTAGATATCATCACCGATATCGAAAGGCAGAGATGTCTTGCCATCGCAAGTTATTGTATAGCCTGTACCAGGTGTCTGGAAATCGGAGAAGTCGATTACCTGGTTGTATGTACCAGAAGCATCACAAAGTGTATCACCACCAGTTGTAGTTCCCTCATATACAGTTGCACCGCTGGAATCCTTAACCTGGAATGCCTTAGGTGTTGAATCAGCTGCATCCATAACCAGTGTAGCCTTCTTAGCGAGCTTTGTGAAGTAACCAACCTGGTTTACTTCAACGCCTGTGATCTGATATACAGCTTCGTGCTTGTAGTCAGAAACATTGTCTGTCATATCAATGAGACACATATTATCAAACTTGATAACCTTACCTTCGTGTACGCAGATAAAGTCATTATACTGAGAAGTACCGCCAAGGTGGAATGTCCACTCACCAATACCGGCAGCATCATACTCAGGCTGGAATTCCCAAGCATAGTTTGTCCACTGATTAGAAGGAAGTGCCTGGTTCTTCCAAGCGTCCCAACCCTGGTAGTATTCAACCTTTGAACCAGATGAAGAAGCACTCTTCAGTATTGTCTCAATCTCTGACATTGACTTGCCTTCAACGTCTGCATAGCTAACACCCAAAGGTGTACCGTTCATATGCCACAACTCAGTATCATCGTTTGTCATGTCACCAATCTTAGCGTAAATCTTAGCATCTGTATCGTCTGTCCATATGGAATAGTTCAAACGGTAGGTATGGCTCTTTTCGAGAGTCAGACCTCTGTGGCGGAACTGACAGTCCCAACGGCCTTCACCATCGTTTGAAAGACCACCAGGATTTGTGATCAGAATGTTGTAGCAGCCGTCAGTAATTTCAAACTTCATTGTACCGGTTGCTGATTCGCAGATGTGCCACGGAAGACCTGCACCATCGTTGAAGTCACCGTGACCAAGCTCCTGACCCGCATAAGCAGTCAGGGAAGACATGCCAGCCATAAGAGCAGATGCTGTTGAAACTACCGCCATTACGCCTGCGAGCAATCTCTTGCTCATTTTGTTCTTTGGCATAAGTTATCCTCCTTAAATAAATGAATATAAATGTGTTTTTGGAGCACCTTGCAGCACTCCCGTTAACGTAATCCCCTACCGGCAGCCCGGAGAGCAGAAAATAACGCAACACGACCGTCTACTTAGATTTCTCCAAAGTCAAACGGCGCACTTCGCTATCTTCTCGTTGCCATAATTATACCATAATTGTAACATATTGTAAAGCAGTTTTCTGAATTTCAGTAGTTTTTTCTAAAGCGTGGAAATGTTTTTTGGTTATATTGCACACGAATTCTTGGTTTATCCATATCTACAGCACTCAGCATTTGATATTAGGCATAAAAAAGGCTGCGCAGCTATGCCGTGCAGCCTTTTCATTCAAGAATATGCTTTATCCAATTATGCCGGAAGAGATGATATAATGTTTACCAGATACTGCATCAACGCAGTCAGATCGTTGGCATCAATCGTTCCGTCGGTCTTACACTCTGCATTTCTCAGAGCCTGCTCATTCAGCTTGACTATGCCAGCATTATACTTATTCAAGTGAATGATATCCTGAATGCCAATCTTGCCATCAAGATTTACGTCGCCGATAAGATCGTTGAAATCGTTGTAATCGTCATCGCCCATTGTAGTTGTTGTAGTTGTAGTATTGCTTGTTGTGGTGGTTGTTGTATTGCTTGTTGTTGTAGTAGTATTGCTTGTTGTGGTTGTGCCTTCAGATGTAGAGCCTTCTGCCTCGATATATACATAGCTTGTCTCAACAAGGCTCAGTCCATCCGGATAGATGTTCTCTTCATCTGTGCCTACCCATTCCCAATAAGGGAAGTCTGTTACCAGGTGTATCGGGAATGCATAGTACCATGTGCCGTCATCAGCCTGCTGTGAATCAATGCCATACTTTTCAGCTGTAGCCTTTACCGTTGCAGCGTCTGCGATTTCGTAAACACAACCAAAGATAAGCTCGCCATCCTCAAAAACGTTCTGGCTTTCAAATGTAGCATTTGCAGCGAAAACCAGATTTTCAGGGTTTACCATCCAAACCTCGCTGCCGAATCCGAAGTCGTATGTCTCCAGCCACTCACCAATAAGGTAAGGAGTTGCTATCTCTGCAAGAGCATCGCCCAGTTTGAACTGACCACGCATTGTCAGCAGCAATTCTGACGCATTATAAGCCTCAAGTCCGATGTATGCAGCATCCAGACCAGATGCACCTGCCGGAATGATCTCACTTTCACCGTCAGCTGCACGACCGCCCATCTGAACATAGAGTCCGCTTGGCTTAACGTCGTCTGTGCTTGTAGTTATATTGCCTGTTGTAGTTGTTGTTCTTGTAGTTGTTGTAGTAGTCTTTGTAGTGGTAGTTGTTGTCCTGGTAGTGGTTGTTGTGGTAGTTGTTGTGGAGGATCCGCCGCTCTTGTCTGTGTAAACAGTTATGGAATCAACAGTAAATGTAGTGCAGTCGATCCACCATACACCCCACTTCAGCTCGCCATCGTACTCTGTCTGAATAATCGCACTTATAGATGGGTCAACTTCCCAGGTAATAGTACCGCTATTGCCGTCGATGGTTGTCAGCATATCCTCGGTTTGTATCCAGTAATCCGGCGACTCTGTTGTAGACGAGCCAAATGCGCCCTCCCATATGCCGATAGTTGAGCTACTCGTTGAGATATCAATCTCAACCTTTTCGATTGTCTCTCCTGCGCCAATGCCAAATTCAGACCACGCCCAGCCAATCATCTTGTCCTCAGCAGGAAGCTGGCTATATACTATTGTCTCGTTAGGATTAATAGTATAGCCGCCGCCAGTTGTGCTGCCGCCTGTATTACCGCCGGTGTTGCCGCCGCCTGTGTAAGCATCTGTATATACATTTATATTGTCAACAGTAAATGTAGTGCAATCGATCCACCATACGCCCCACTTCAGCTCGCCATCGTACTCTGTCTGAATAATCGCACTTATAGATGGGTCAACTTCCCAGGTGATAGTACCGCTGTTGCCGTCGATAGTTGTCTTCATATCCTCAGTTTGTGTCCAGTAATCCGGCGACTCTGTTGTAGACGAGCCAAATGCGCCCTCCCATATGCCGATAGTTGAGCTATTCGTTGAGATCTCAATCTCAACCTTTTCAATGGTCTCACCTGCGCCAATACCAAATTCAGACCACGCCCAGCCAATCATCTTATCCTCAGCAGGAAGCTGGCTGTATACGATCGTTTCATTAGGAGAAATGGTATACATTCCGGTGGCGCCCAGAACCTGAGATGTCCCCCCCTGTACCGCACTGTCCAAGCTATATGCAGATACGTTAACCGCACCTGCAAAACTGCTTACTGCTACTGCAGCCGCAGCTAACAGCGCAAAAGCTTTGCTTTTCTTTTTCATAAAATTTACTCCTTCCAAAAAAATAATAATCAGGCTCAAATATGCCATGATTATTTTAGCATATTTCTCTAAAAATTGCAACAATTTTTCTTGAAAGGCAAAAAAATAGTCTATTCATACAATTGCACAAGTTTATTTTTGTAGATTTTAACATAACCAATTTACAATCTAAGCAAAAACGCACGATAATATACTCTTGCAAGAGCAATATTATAACGTGCGTCTATGCGTTTATTTATTCTTCATTAATGTAATAATATACAGCCGGTCAGTTGTCTGTCAGGTCATAATCAGACTTATCCTCTTGATTCTGGAATGCTGCATCCAATATTTTGCCGTAGAAACCTGCCGGGTTGAGCATTATCTGCTCACCAAGATATTTTGCCTGGGTAAGATCTGGAGCATACAGTTTCATATCCAGCAAGTCATCCTGAACATCAAGGCATCTGACATGAACATAATATCCATGCTTTAGCGGTATATATTCTATTTTGACCTCATTCTCACGCTTGAGCCTTGCAAAATATCTCAGCGCACACAACACCATCTTGTCACGATAACACTTGCTTACACAGTCCCTGAGCTCCTTTGCACACTGAATACCCTTTTCACCGAGAGTATATGCCGGCTTTCCGTCAGATGTTACAGTCGTTTCTATGGAGCCGTTCTTTTCAAGGTATGCCATAGACTCCTGGTAAAAGAAATAATTTATTATGTCACTGCTGACTGCGATATCATAGAGATGAGCCTTTTCAATAGGTCTGTCGATACGATACAGCAAATAGCATATCAGTATGCTTGCAGTATGAGTTTCCATAACAGGCGGCGTTGCCATCTCTGACATTTTCAGTAAATTTTCATCCTGCATCCTATTCACCTCTTAAGCCACTAAAAATGAGGGTAATTCATCATATGAGAAAGCAGCGCAATATTTACCGCTGCCTCTACGCATGGAACTGCACGAGCTACGATGCATGGGTCATGTCTGCCTTTTATCTGGAGGACTTCATTTGTTTTAGCACGGAAGTCCACCGTCTCCTGCGGCTTTGAGATAGAAGCTGTCGGCTTTATGGCTACATTCATGGTAATCGGCATACCTGAGGATATCCCTCCAAGAATACCGCCGTGATTATTTGTCCTGGTCTTTACATGACCATTTTCATCTATATAGAATGTATCATTATCCTGGCTTCCCACCATCTCAGCCACTTTGAAACCTGCGCCAAACTCTATGCCCTTTACAGCCGGTATTCCGAACACAAGCTGAGCTATAGTATTCTCAAGTCCCTCAAACATGGGAGAACCTATGCCTGCAGGAACATTTATCGCCACACACTCTATGATTCCACCCAGCGACTCACCGCCCTCTCTTGCACGAAGGATATCTTCACGCATAAGTTCGCCTTGTCCATCATTTATAACGGGAAAATCTTTCTCACGAACCGACAGTATATCCGCCTTCGACACCTTTGTGGAATGGAACATATCATCCTTTATACCGTGAATAGATGCTACATGAGCACCCGTATATATCCCTCTGCGTTCCAGTATCTGACCGCAGACTGCTCCGGCAAAACAAAGAGGTGCTGTAAGTCTGCCTGAGAAATGACCTCCGCCTCTTACGTCATTGAACCCCTGATAGCGGACTGCACCTGTATAGTCGGCGTGTCCAGGACGGGGAAGTCTTGCAAGATTACCGTAATCCTTGGAGCGTGTATCCGTATTGCGTATCATTGCACACAGCGGCGCACCTGTTGTCTTGTCATTCATAACTCCGGACACGATCTCAGGCAGATCCTTTTCACCTCTCGGTGTAGTAGTGCCGTCCTTTTTCGGAGCACGTCTTGCCATGAACTGCAAAAGTTTCTCCTTATCTATATACTCGCCTGGCGGCAGGTTATCAATAACGATACCTATTGCCGGACCGTGCGACTCTCCGAAGATTGAAAATGTTATGCGGTTGTTCCAGAATGATGACATAGGCGATCCCTCCTGATTTTAATTATCTCTTTGACCAGCTCTGTTTTCTATAATTATAACACACACAGCCGATGATTTCAACAACTTTTTATGATAGATAGAATTTATTTTTGCTTTTATCACTATATAATATAACGCACACACTTACATTCGTGCAGATGCTGTATGTACTATTATTATACTAAAATCAAGCGTCAATGTCAATTATCGATTTAAAACGTCATAATTTATATAGCTTTTTTGTTTTTTTCTAAAAAAAAGTATGGTAATTCAGATTTTTATATGGTATAATATTACTGTATATCATCTGATGTACAATAAACAAGAAAGGAAGAATTTATGTCAGTTTCATACGAAAGACTCATGATCTCTGATTCAATAGGCTATACTGCTATAGTTGACCCTAAATTCAAAACTAATAATGTAACCATACAGTTCATACTGCCGATTGACCCGGAAAAGGCTGCTGCATATTCGCTGGCATCCAGTCTGCTCACAACAAGCTGCAGGAAATATCCTTCTATAGCTGCACTCAGCCGAAAGATGAACAGACTTTACGGTGCGTCTTCATCTGTGGACGTCTCAAAGCTGAGCGACTTCCAGCTGCTGACTGCAAGGTTTTCTGCACTTGACAACCGATACGCTCTTGACAATGAGGATATACTGGGTGAACTCTTGGAGATTATAAAGGCTTGTCTGTTTGAACCCAATATCATTGACGGCGGATTTTCACCTGTTGAGTACGCCATCAAGGAAAAAGACCTGCTTGATACTATAGACGCTGATATCAACAACAAGCGAGGATATGCTTTGAGACAGTGCTCAGAACTTGCTTTTCGAGATGAACCCGGCGCATATCCATGCTCCGGTACGAGAGAAGATGTGCTGGAGCTCGATCCTGTGTCTACCTATAACGCATACAAAGAGATGATGTCAACTGCTTCAATTGAGATATTCTATGTGGGTCCGGCTCCTCAGCCATCTGTTCCCATTGAACTTGGCAAGATGTTCGCCTCAATTAAGCGCACGGCTCCTGCTCTGCCACAATTTGTAAAACCCAGTCCTATCAAATCCGAACCTGCTGTTCAAACTGAGAAGATGGCTGTAAGGCAGTGCAAGATGGTACTGGCATTCAAAACCGATTGCGAGGACTACACAGCAATGAGCTTTATGAATCACCTCTACGGTGCAACTCCATTTTCCATGCTGTTTACAAATGTCCGCGAAAAGCTCAGTCTTTGCTACTACTGCGCCAGCGTCTATAAGGAAACAAAAAGAACTCTCTTTGTGGACTGCGGTATTGAAAATTCTAATATCGAAAAAGCTAAAGACGAAATACTCAA
The DNA here is from genome assembly GCA_944386525.1 of uncultured Ruminococcus sp. Lineage (GTDB taxonomy): Bacteria > Bacillota > Clostridia > Oscillospirales > Ruminococcaceae > Ruminococcus_C. Next base: position 20,358 of record CALXBL010000027.1, read on the forward strand.
GCAGCTTCATGACATATCTGAGGGCAGATTCTCCGACCAGCTTATTGAAAATACAAGAAGCTCAGTCTACGACTCCATAAAAACCTTAGGCGATACCCCAGGTTCCTACGTAAGCTGGCACTTTAATGAGCTTGTAAGAGGAAAACGACGAAATGTAGCTGAAACTATCGAAGCATACAAGTCTGTTACAAGAGAGGATATCATGGCTGCTGCCGCCTCACTCAGGCTTGATTCTGTCTATATTATGGAAGCGTCCGGAGAGGAGTGCGATGACGATGCGTGAGACAAAACAGACTGTGATAACATGCCCTGCCACCGGAGACAGCTTTATCCGTATAGATCACAAAAGCGGTCTTACTATTTACGTTTGTGAGATGAATGACTTCAGTACCACTGAAGCTCTGTTTGCAACTAAATATGGTTCAATAAACATTTGCTTCAAAACAGCTGCCGATGAGGACTACTGCACAGTTCCCGATGGTATAGCGCATTTTCTTGAGCATAAACTCTTTGAAAATGAGGACTGCGATGTTTTCAGTCTCTACGCTAAAACCGGTGCAAAGGCAAATGCCTTTACCTCATTTGACAAAACCGCTTATTATTTCAGATGCACCGACAACTTCATAGATTCTCTTAAGATACTTCTGTCATTCGTACAGAATCCGTACTTCACCAAGGAAAGCGTGGAAAAGGAACTCGGAATAATCGGTCAGGAAATATCCATGACAAACGACAATCCTTCATGGCGTGTATTCTTCAATATGCTACGCGGCCTATATCACAAGCACCCGGTAAAGATCGATATTGCAGGAACTCATGAAAGCATTGCAAAGATAACTCCGGAGCTGCTCTACAGCTGCTATAATACGTTCTATAATCTTCACAACATGGTTCTGTCTGTTTCAGGAAAATGCAGAACTGAAGATATACTGAAAGCAGCAGATGAACTGCTGAAACCATGTGAGGATATAAAACTTCAAACTGTTTTCCCGGAAGAAACTCTGTGCGCTGTAAGAGATGTATACACCGAAACTGCACCCGTCGGCGCTCCTATATTCAACCTGGGAATAAAGTGCAGACCACGCTCAGGATATGATAACCTTAAAGCCGAGATGGAAGCATATATTGCAATGCAGCTCATCTCAAATTCATCATCCCCGCTCTACCAGTCACTGATGGAGGAAAAACTCATAAACAACGTCTTTACAAGTGAAGTGTTCAACGGCGACGGATTCTTCTGCGTCATATTCGACGGCGAGTCGGAGAAACCTGAAGAAGTACGCTCAAGAATATTTGCCGAGATCGAAAGAGTAAAGAAAACAGGTCTTGACCCTGAGCTTTTTGAAGAATTGAGAAAGTCAACATACGGCTCAATGATACAGGAGATGAACAATGTCTCCGCTGTAGCAAATATCATGATGAATGCTCATATGTCTGGCGTTGCTCCATTTGATACAATAAAAGTATTGTCTGAAATGACTCTGGAGGATGTTAATGAATTCCTCCGCAAAGAAATAAACACGGAGCACTCAACTCTGTCTATTGTTAGAAACAGCTCCGGCGATGAAGAGAAAGGAACTGCTCAAAAATGAATGAAACCTACAAAAATCTTGCATACGATGAAATAGCTTTCCCGAATTTAGGACTGAAATTCGAGGCTGACTCAACTGCATTTACCATATTCGGCATTGATATACAATGGTATGGTCTGCTTATAACTATTGGTATGCTGCTGGCTATCATTTACTGCTTTTCTCAAATGAAACGATACGGTCTCAACGGCGACCGTGCTCTCGACGCTGTACTTGGCGGTATAGTCGGAGGTATAGTCGGAGCAAGGCTCTACTATGTTGTACTTGAATGGGAAAGATATGCCAATGACCCAATAAGCATATTCAATCTCCGTCAGGGCGGACTTGCAATATACGGCGGAATTATCGGCGCTGTCCTCGTTGGCGGATTAGTTGCAAAAATACGAAAGGTTCGAATCCTGCCGCTCCTTGATTTGGCAGGTCAGGGTTTCCTTATAGGACAGTGCATTGGCAGATGGGGCAACTTCTTTAACCAGGAGGCGTTCGGCAAAAATACCGACTCCATATTCGGTATGACAGGCGGAAAGATTCAGAGCTGGATCTCTTCAGCCTACATAGATACCCAGTGCTATAACAATCTTGGGATTGAGCTTGATCCTGATCTTCCTGTTCATCCCTGTTTCCTGTATGAATCAATATGGTGTCTGCTGGGATTCGTTATATTAGCGATAGTATCCAGAAAATTCCGTAAATTCGATGGTCAGATCTTCCTGATGTATATCGCATGGTACGGTCTGGGCAGAGCCTTTATCGAGGGCCTGCGCACCGACAGCCTCGTAATAGGCAGCATACGTGTTTCACAAGCTCTGGCAGTTATATGTGTAGTCGTGGCAGTTATTCTCCTTATAGTAATCGGCTCAAAGGTTAGACGCATGGGCTCAGACTATAAGCTCTACGCCGACACCGAAGAATCTATACAGATGCTCCGCGAAGCTGAGGAGGAAAGAATTAACCGCAAAAATAAAAACAAGACAGAAAAAACTGAAACATCCCAAGAAGAAACAGAAAATTCCCAAGCAGAGACAGACCCTTCCAATAAGGAAGAAAAAGAAACTAATGATACAGCTGCATCAGAAGCTGACGAAAACAAGGAGGACTAAATTATGGCACAGATCATCAATGGTAAGGAAGTTTCCGCAAAAGTCAGAGAGAATCTAAAAAAAGAAACGGCAGATCTTTTAGAATCAACAGGCATATGCCCTGGACTGGCAGTTATCCTGGTAGGCAGCGATCCTGCATCTCAGGTATATGTCCGCAACAAACATCTTGCCTGCGAGGAACTGGGATTCCATTCCTTTGAGTACAAGCTCAGCGAAAACACCACTCAGGAACAGCTCCTTGATCTTATCAGTGTTCTGAACAAAAATCCAAAGGTACATGGCATACTTGTCCAGCTTCCTCTGCCAGATCATCTGGATGAACAGTCTGTACTCTATGCTATCGCTCCAGAAAAGGACGTTGATGCTTTTCATCCCATGAATGTGGGCAAAATAATGATAGGCAATTATGAAGTTCTGCCATGCACTCCGGCAGGTGTTATGGAACTGCTGGACGCCTCCGGCGTTGAGATAGCAGGCAAAAACTGCGTTGTTATTGGAAGAAGCAATATTGTAGGCAAACCCATGTCAATGCTCCTGCTTCAGAGAAGCGGAACTGTTACCATCTGCCACTCCAAAACAAAAAATTTGGCTGACATCTGCGCTCAGGCTGACATTCTGGTAGTTGCCATAGGAAAGCCTAAGTTTGTGACTGCTGACATGGTAAAGGAAGGAGCTATTGTTATCGACGTTGGCATCAACCGTGACGAAAACAACAAGCTCTGCGGTGACGTTGACTTTGAAAGCGTTTCACCCAAGGCAAGCCTTATAACTCCCGTTCCGGGCGGTGTAGGTCCTATGACCATCACAATGCTTATGAAGAATACTCTCCGTGCTGCAAAGGCTCAGAACGGTATCAAGGACTGATAGATATACAAAAGCTGCTGTACGTTTATAGCGTACAGCAGCTCAGCCTGTCGAAAAAGTCAAGCATTCGCTTGGCTTTTTTTGATAGAAATGGTATAATAAAGAAAAGGCGGTGTAA
>CALXBL010000028.1 GCA_944386525.1 uncultured Ruminococcus sp.
TTGGTCTTAATAATACAACTACAGCTGGCACACTTTTTGATGAAAAGCACCCGGTTATCCTGGAATCCATGGAGTTCCCGGAGCCTGTTATCCAGCTGGCTATCGAGCCAAAGACAAAGGCTGGTCAGGAAAAGATGGGCATTGCTCTTGCAAAGCTTGCTGAAGAAGACCCGACATTCCGCACATATACCGACGAAGAAACAGGTCAGACAATCATTGCTGGTATGGGTGAGCTTCACCTGGATATCATCGTTGACCGTCTGATGCGTGAGTTTAAGGTAGAGGCTAATGTTGGTGCACCTCAGGTTTCTTATAAGGAAACTATCAAGGGCAGCGCTGATGTTGACTATAAGTATAAGAAGCAGTCCGGCGGTAGCGGTCAGTACGGTCACGTTAAGATCCGTGTTAACCCGAATGAGTCCGGTAAGGGCTATGAGTTCAAGAACTCTGTTGTCGGCGGTTCTGTACCGAAGGAATATATTCCGGCTGTTGATGCTGGTATACGCGGCGCAATGAAGGCTGGTATCCTCGCAGGCTATGAAGTAGTAGACTGCGTAGTAGAACTTTATGATGGTTCATACCACGAAGTTGACTCCTCTGAAATGGCATTTAAGATCGCTGGTTCTATGGCGTTCAAGGAAGCTATGCGTCAGGCAGAGCCAATCCTCATGGAGCCTATCATGAAGGTATCCGTAACTGTTCCGGATGATTACACAGGTACTGTAATAGGTGACCTGAGCTCTCGCCGTGGACAGATCCAGGGACAGGAAGCAAGACCAGGTACAGTTCAGGTTGATGCACTCGTTCCGCTGTCTGAAATGTTTGGCTATACAAGCGACCTGCGTTCAAATACACAGGGCCGTGGCCAGTACTCAATGGAGCCTCACAGCTACATGGAAGTACCGAAGAACATTGCAGAAAAGATTATGTCGTCCAGAAAGAAGTAAGCTTTTTAGAAAAAAAGCTGACACTTGTAATGTTTTTTTTAAAAAAAGACTTGAAATTATTTTTGAAATCTGGTACAATAGAACTAACACGTGTAGCTTGAAGAGCTGCACGGTAAGTTGAACTATAAATTTATAGGAGGAATATTCCAATGGCTAAGGCTAAATTTGAAAGAACCAAACCCCATGTAAACATTGGTACCATCGGTCACGTTGACCACGGTAAGACAACTCTGACTGCTGCAATTACTAAGACACTGGCTCTGAAGGGTCAGGCTCAGTATGAGGCTTACGATATGATCGATAAGGCTCCGGAAGAAAGAGAGCGTGGTATCACAATCAACACAGCTCACGTAGAGTACGAGACAGATGCTCGTCACTATGCACACGTTGACTGCCCCGGACATGCTGACTATGTAAAGAACATGATCACTGGTGCAGCTCAGATGGACGGCGCTATCCTGGTAGTTGCTGCATCTGATGGTCCTATGGCTCAGACTAAGGAGCACATCCTGCTTGCTCGTCAGGTAGGCGTACCTGCAATCGTTGTATTTATGAACAAGGCTGATCTGGTAGACGACGAAGAGCTGCTGGAACTCGTTGAAATGGATATCCGTGAGACACTGAGCGAATATGAGTTCCCTGGCGATGACGTTCCGGTTATCACAGGTTCTGCTCGTGCAGCTCTGGATGCTCCAGATGATCTGTCCGATCCTGCATACGCTCCTATCATTGAACTCATGAACGCAGTTGATGAGTACATTCCTACACCTGAGAGAGACGACGCTAAGCCGTTCCTCATGCCTGTAGAGGATACAATGACAATCTCTGGCCGTGGTACTGTTGTAACAGGCCGTGTTGAGAGAGGCAGACTGAACGTTAACGAGACAGTTGAGATCGTAGGTCTTACTGAGGAGAAGCTCTCTACAGTTGTAACTGGTATCGAAATGTTCCGTAAGACTCTGGACTTCGCTGAAGCTGGCGATAACATCGGTGCACTGCTCCGTGGTATCACAAGAGATCAGGTTGAAAGAGGTCAGGTTCTTTGCAAGCCCGGCTCTATTCACCCCCACACAAAGTTCGAGGGTCAGGTTTACGTTCTGAAGAAGGAAGAAGGCGGCCGTCATACTCCTTTCTTCAACAACTACAGACCTCAGTTCTATTTCAGAACAACAGACGTAACTGGTATCATCACTCTTCCTGAGGGCACGGAAATGTGCACACCTGGCGACAACGTTGCTATGAAGGTTGAGCTGATCTCTCCGATTGCTATCGAAGAGGGACTGCGTTTCGCTATCCGTGAGGGTGGTAGAACAGTTGGTTCCGGTGTTGTAACTGCAATTATCGGTGACTAATTTATTATAGTTCTCTAAAGAGGAGTGAGCTTTGCTTGCTCCTCTTTTTGCTTTATCAAACAGTCACTTTTTGTAAATTATGCACAAAAATTGGCTCAAAATTTCGGCATTATTTTAATGTGAATTCCATCGGTAATTATTGATTTTTTTATGAATATAGGTTATAATAAGAGTACAGTGGTGAAAAGTGGGGGCGATTCCCTAAAAGTGGGTTTTCATTCCTGAATCTGAAAAGAAAGGCGGACTTGACTATGGCATCACTGATGGGTACATACTATCATAATATTGATGCCAAGGGACGTCTTAACTTCCCCACGAAGCTCCGTGAGCTTCTTGGTGTATCTTTTTACATCACTAAGAGCATTGATTCGCCCTGCCTTACTGTCTATTCACAGGAGGGGTGGGACAAACTGGCTGAAAAGGTTGCAGCTATACCAGCATCTAAATCGGGAAAGATCCAGCGTTGGCTTTTTTCCGGGGCCTGCGAGGTAACTCCGGATAAGCAGGGGCGTATTCTCATACCGCAGGAACTGCGTACTTTTGCCGGACTTCAAAAAGATCTGGTCGTAATAGGTGCAAACGATAAGGCTGAGATCTGGGATAAGGATCGATGGGATGAGATGAATTCCAGTATTGATATGGATCAGCTGCTGTCTGATATGATGGAACTTGGTTTCTAAGGCGGTGGCATTATGGAATTTGTTCATATTCCCGTGCTGCTTCAGGAAGTTCTGGATGGACTTGATATAAAGCCGGATGGCATTTATATTGACGGCACAGTTGGCGGAGCCGGTCATTCAAAAGAGATAGCTAAGCGTCTTTCAGAGAAGGGCCTGCTTATAGGTCTTGACAGAGATCCCGATGCTGTTGCTGTTGCAACGGAACGACTGAAGGGTATGCCGGCAAAGGTGTTCCACTGTAACTATGATGAAATGGGTAATATTCTCTCAAAGCTCGGTATCAATGCTGTCGATGGGATACTGATGGATCTGGGAGTGTCTTCACATCAGCTTGACACAGGTTCACGTGGCTTTTCTTATCATGTGGATGCGCCTCTTGATATGAGAATGAGCCAGACCGGTTTCAGTGCAGAGGAGCTTGTAAATACCTGGTCCGAAGAGGAAATATCCCGTATACTGTTTACCTATGGAGAAGAAAAGTTCGCACGGAGTATTGCGAGAAAGATCGTGGAGGCACGTGCGGAAAAACCTATAAAAACAACTCTTGAGCTTGCTGAGCTTGTGAAGAGCGGTGTTCCTCAGAAGGTAAGGCGTGAAAAGAATCCGTGTAAAAAGACTTTTCAGGCGATAAGAATCGCTGTAAACGGCGAGTTTGAACACCTGGAGCGAGGTCTTGATGCGGCATTTGATAGCCTTAAACCCGGCGGCAGACTTGCGGTCATAACTTTCCATTCGCTGGAAGACAGGATCGTGAAGAAAAAATTTGCGGCATGGTGTCGGGGATGTATATGTCCGCCTGATTTTCCTCAGTGCGTATGCGGCAGAAAGCCTGAGGGAAGTCTTGTAAACCGCAAGCCTCTGACGGCTTCGGTGAATGAACTTGCGGATAATAACAGAAGCCGCAGTGCCAAGCTGAGAGTTATAGAGAGGAGATAATCTGTCATGGCTGAGCAGCGTGAAGATATTAAAAAAGAAGATACGCAGCAAACAGCCGCAGCAAAGCAGAGAACTCCGGATAATGCACAGAGTGCAGCTGCAAAGAGAAGGATCTTCTACATTGCACCTCAAAAACGAGGTCAGGCATTGAAGATACTCATTGTAAGCGCCCTTGCACTTGCATTGTTCTTTGTAGTTATCAACAGCTATGTTCAGCTCAATGAGGTCTATTCCGATATTTCAGCGGCAAATACTCAGCTGAATGAGCTGCGAAGTGAAAATGTCCGTATGCAGACTGAATTGGAAGGACAGGCGTCTATCAGAAATATTAAGGAGTATGCTGAGGAAAGACTTGGACTTAAAAAAATAGATCAGTCTCAGATACAATATATACAGATTCAAACTGAAGACGAGGTTATCGTCGAGGAGCCAGAGCAGAATGTTTTTATCAAGATCAAACGATGGTTTGTTGACTTGATAGAATATCTGCGTGGATAACTGGCATATCATGTACAGAGCGTGAGCCTGTGCAGTTTAACCCCATGTTGCTACCGGCAGTGCTTATAAAAGACAGAAAATGCTGCCGTTAGTATATAGAAAGAAAGAGATACAAAATCGGGTGTCGAAAAAATGAAAAGGACCTGTGCTATGTGCGCTTTCCATCGGACAGATGGGGCGCTCACAGGTCAGTTTCGCACAAAACTGACAGGAAAGGAACCGTTTCTTGTCAGCGAATTTTCCTGTCGCAAAGACAGTTCAAATAATAGACAACGCCTTGGGTCAGGCTGTTGGCTGTGTTAAATGGGCGGGGTATTTTCACAGATTCCCTGCCTTATTCTATTTATGCAAGGATATAAACCTGAAAGGAGCGCAATTGTGGCTAAGAAAGAAAATACAGAAGTTATAAGCGGCGTTATCAGAACTGATAAGCCCACTGCTCGCATGAAGTCCCATCTAAATATAGGTGTGCTCTCGGTGATGACAGTTATATGCTGTGCCGTTATTGCAAATCTGTTCAAGGTTTCTGTTCTTGAGCACAGCAAGTATGAGAAGCTTGCCAATAACTATCATTTTGGTACGATGACTCTCGAGGCTCAGCGTGGCGCTATATATGATTCAACAGGTACGCCTCTTGCATGGAGTGCAACAGTTTACAATGTCTATATTGACCCCACCCTTTTTAGAGAGGAAATGGAGGATGTTGAGGCGGCTAATGAAAAAAAGCGCCAGGCTGCACAGGAAAAGGGCGAGGTGGCTGATAACCTTATCAATGTAGAAAATCTGAAAATATCTATAGCAAATTATCTTGCAAATAAACTTGACATAGAAGCCGAGGAGGTAACGGAAGCCTACGAGCGGGATGGAAGATATTATGTTCTTCAGACTCAGGTCGAAAAGGATGTTGCTGATGAGATAATGGCGTATTTCAGCGAAATGAATCTGGTCTCATTTGCAACCGAGGCGACCACACGGCGCTATTATCCCCAGGATGAGCTTGCAGCAAGCGTTATAGGTTTTACAAATAGTGACGGCAATGGTCAGTATGGTCTGGAGTATGAATACGACTCATATCTCTCAGGTGTCGACGGCAGAGTTGTATCTGCTCAGGCTGCAAATGGCGAGGAGATGCCTTACCGTTATTCCACAACATACGACGCGGAAAACGGAGATTCATTATATCTGACGATTGATACTACTATCCAGTATTATCTTGAAAAGGCTCTGAGCGAGATGGTAACGGAGTTCAACGTGCAGGAGCGTGCCTGCGGAATAATCATGAATCCAAAGACTGGCGCTATCTACGCCATGGCGACATATCCGTCATTTGATCTGAACAATCCATCTGAAATATTTGATGTGGATACTGCACAGGAGCTTTCGCAGCTCTCAGGTCAGGAGTATACAGACGCATACACTGCCGCAAGAGAACTTCAGTGGAAGAATAAGGCAGTTTCAGAAATACATTATCCCGGTTCCGTGTTCAAGGTGGTTACGAGTGCAGCCGGATTCGATGAAAAGCTTATTGATCTTAAAGCTGATATGTTCAACTGCAGCGGTAAGTTTACCGTAGCTGACAAGGATATCAGATGCTCCAACAGAAACGGACACGGTGTACAGACGTTTACTCAGGCCCTTACAAATTCTTGTAACCCTGCATTTATGGAGATCGGTCTGCGTATAGGCAAGGACAGATTCTATCAGTATTTCGAGGGATTTGGACTGAGCGAAAAAACAGGTATAGATCTGCCTGGTGAATCTAACAGTATCCATGTAAGCGCTGATATGAACGTTGTAGACCTTGCTTCCTCATCATTCGGTCAGGCTAATAAAATAACGCCTATACAGATGATAACAGCCTATGCGGCAACAATAAACGGTGGCTACCTTGTTACACCATATGTTGTTGACAGAATTGAGGACGAGGACGGAAATGTTGTCTTTAAGAATGAGACGACTATCAAGCGTCAGGTGGTATCTGAAGAAACATCTGCAACAATGAGATCGCAGCTTGAACAGGTCGTAGAGAATAACAATGGAAACAATGCTCACATTGACGGACAGAGAATAGGCGGAAAGTCTGGTACAGCTGAAAAGCTGGATGAATATAACTCCGGAGAAGACGAAGAGCTTGAATATGTTGCATCATACGGATGCTTTGCACCCGCAGATGATCCCGAGGTCATACTGCTTATGATAGCCGATGAGCCTGACAGAAGCATCAACTACTATGGCGGTACAGTTGTAGCTCCATATGCAAGAAACGTAATGGAAGAGGTTTTGCCATATCTGGGATTCTATCCTGAGACAGATAATGCTGTTGAAACCAATAACGTAACGGTTCCCATGCTTCAGGATAAGAATATTGAGGCAGTTCAGTCTGAGCTTACAGAACTCGGACTTGAATATGAGGTAATAGGCACTGGAACAACGGTAATACGTCAGTGTCCGGCAACTGGTTCAAGCGTAGGAAAGGGCGGACTTGTGCTGCTGTATACGGATGACGCAACTGAACCTCAGTATGTGGAGGTGCCCGATCTGCTGAATATGACAGCAGCAGAGGCTGATGTAGTTCTTGAGGAAGCAGGTCTTAATGTTGTAACCATAGGTGCTACAGCTGAAAACGCCAATGCAACAGTTCAGTTCCAATCGGAGCAAGCAGGGTCGTTTGTAGAAAAGGGTACGGTAATAAGCCTTACCATGACGATTAAGGACCTGACAGGCTAAAGAAGCAATATCGCAGACACCAGATTGTGAGCAGTGATAAAAAAGGTGTTATAGGGGGATGCTTCTTTGGAGTATCCCCTTATTTGGAAAAGGCAGCGGCAGTATATTGAAGAACTGTTGAGTAATAATACAAAAGACAGGTTTGAGAAAGGGCGGTATTATCATGCTGTTATATAAATTGCTTGAGGGAAAAGCTGAAACCAGGTTACCAGATATTGAGATTACAGGTCTTACTGACAACACGCAAAATGTGCATGAGGGCTGTCTGTTTGTATGTGTAAAGGGCGGAAGCTTTGATGGACATAGTGCAGCTGAAGAAATGCTTCAGAAAGGCGCAGCTGCAGTAATTACGGAAAGAGACTTAGGACTGGGAGACAGACAGATAATAGTTGATAATTCCCGCAAGTTTTATGGTGAGCTTTGTGCCGCATGGTTTGGGCATCCTGAAAAAGGAATGAAATTTATCGGAGTTACCGGCACTAACGGCAAGACTACCATAACAAATGTGATAAAGCGTCTGCTTACAAAGAATGGTCACAAGGTGGGACTTATTGGCACTATCCAGAACGAGATAGGAGATCGCATTATTCACACCGATAATACAACGCCTTTTGTGTATGATCTTATGAGGCTTTACAAGGAAATGGCAGATGAGGGCTGTGACTATGTAGTTATGGAGGTATCCTCATTCGGACTTGTCCAGTATCGTATAGGACCCACTCACTTTGAGACTGCTGTTTTCACAAATCTCACCCAGGATCACCTGGACTACCACGGTGATATGGAAAGCTACTATCAGGCAAAGCGTATGCTCTTTGACATATGCGACTATGCCGTTATAAATACAGATGACGCATATGGAAAACGACTGTATGATGAGGTAACTTGTGAAAAGGCGTCGTACAGCTGCTGTGGCAGAGGAGACTTCTATGCTGATGCAATAAAGCTTCGTGCCGATGGCACCAGTTTCTGGCTGTGTACCGGTGAAAAGTCATATCAGCTGAGCGTCCACATGACAGGCAACTTCAACGTGGCAAATCTGACTGCTTCAATTGCAGCAGGACTCAGAGCAGGACTCACTATGGAACAGATGATATCTGCACTCGTCGATTACACCGGTGTAAGAGGCAGATGCGAGGTTATCCCAACGGGCAGGGATTTTACAGTCATATGCGACTATGCCCATACCCCTGACGCTATTGAAAATATTCTCAGCAGCGTTAAGGAGTATACAAAGGGCAGGCTCATGTGTCTTTTCGGCTGCGGAGGAAACCGTGACCGTACAAAGAGACCTAAGATGGCAGCAGCTGCTGCAAAATATGCAGATATGCTAATAGTTACATCTGACAATCCCAGAGACGAAGATCCCATGGAGATAATAGAAGAAATACTCACCGGACTTGAGGGAACATCTGTGCCATATGAGGTGGTAGCCGACCGCAAGGAGGCAATCTTCCGTGGTATGAAGCTTGCAGAGCCGGGCGATGTTCTCGTTCTGGCAGGCAAGGGTCATGAGGATTATCAGATCCTGCCGGGCGGCGTTCACATTCACATGGATGAACGTGAAATAGTCAAAGAATGGCTGCCATATCTTGACGTTGAATAATATTGGGGGAAATGACATGGAAATGCTGCGTTTGACAGAGCTTGCGGCTGCGCTTGGAACTACTGCGCCGCTGGAGGCTGAAATAACTGAGGTTTGTACTGATACGAGAAATATGCCCACGGGTTGTCTATTTCTTGCACTCCGTGGTGCTAATTTCGATGGACACAACTTTGCAAAGCGTGCCGTTGAAAATGGTGCAGTTGCCGCTGTTACCGAATATGAGATAGAGGGCTGTCCGTGTATGGTAGTGCCGGATACACGCCGTGCACTTCTTCAGATAGCTGCATATTACAGAAGCAAGTTTTCGCCTGTGCTGGTTGGCGTAACGGGAAGCGTTGGCAAGACTACCTCCAAGGAGATGACTGCCCTCGTGCTTTCGGCAAAGTACAATACCCTTAAAACTCAAGGCAACCTCAACAACGAAATAGGTCTGCCAAAGACTCTCATGGAGCTTGACCCCAGTCACGAGGCTGCCGTAATAGAGATGGGTATGTCTGATTTCGGCGAGATACATCGCCTTAGCTGCACAACTCAGCCTACAATAGGTATGATAACAAATATCGGTTTTTCCCACATCGAGAATCTTAAATCTCAGGAGGGAATACTAAAGGCAAAGCTGGAGATACTGGACGGCATGGCGGAGGACGCACCTCTTGTTGTAAGTGCTGACGATGCATTTCTTGCTCCGCTTAAAAAGACTCTTGAACGTCCTGTATATACATACGGAATCGAGAATGAAGAGGCTGATGTGCGTGGTACAGATATCAAGCTCGGCGAGGGTGCGACTTCATTTACTATAATCGACATGGGTCAGGAGACCTGCCGTGTTACGCTGCCGTGCATGGGACTTCATAACGTCCTCGACGCACTGGGTGCATATACTGTGGGCAAACTCGCAGATATTGAGCCTGAACTTATAGCGGAGGCTCTGGGCAAGTATAAGACCGTAGGTTTCCGGCAAAATATTGAACAGCACGGAACGTACACAGTAATAGCTGACTGTTATAACGCAAGCCCCGATTCCATGAAAGCAGCTCTTAGCGTGCTGAAGGAGATGAAATCCTCCGGCAGAAAGGTTGCAGTTCTTGGCGATATGCTGGAGCTTGGCGATCTTTCAAGAAAACTTCACGAAATAGTGGGCGATATGACGCTTATAAGCGGCGCTGATCAGGTGTTCTGCTATGGCGAACAGGCGAAATATATAGCAAAAGCTGCCTCGAACGGAGGAATGTCCGTATTCCACACTGAGGATAAAACGGAGCTTTGCAGCGCAGTGCGTGCCTACCTGAGAGCAGGCGATCTGCTTCTTTTCAAGGCAAGCCGCGGAATGCATCTCGAGGACTGCATAAAGGAAATATTTAAACAGGAGGATGAACAGAATGCCATTCTGGATTGAGCTTATAGTAGGACTTCTGTCATTTGCAATAGCTGCCATTGGTGGCAAGATGCTTATCCCTTTTCTCCACAAGCTTAAGTTCGGTCAGCCGATAAAGGTTGAATTCGGACCTAAGTGGCATCAGGGCAAGCAGGGTACGCCAACAATGGGAGGTATAATGTTCATTGTATCTTCCGTCATAGCTGTGGCAGTGGGATATGTTGTCTATCGTATGATAGTAATTGAAGAGCCTGTTGATACTGTGGAAATAACAAACAGGGCAATGAGACTTCTGAGCTGTGTGCTTTTCTGTATGCTTTTTGGAGTTATGGGCTTTATCGACGATTTTACGAAGGTTGCCCGCAAGAACAACGACGGACTTTCCCCCATGCAGAAGATCGTGATACAGATAATTATATCAGGTCTGTGGCTTTTTGCAATGTATTTCTTTGGTGATACGAGCACAGAGATAAATCTTACATTTGTAAGCTTTGACATAGGTATTTTCTACTATCCACTTATGATACTTGTGATACTCTATCTCACGAATGCGGTAAATCTCACCGACGGCATAGACGGACTTTGCGGAACAGTAACAATGGTGAATATGCTGCTGTATACCATTATATTCTGTATGCTTGGCAATGCAGAGATGAGTATGTTTACAATAGCAGTAGCCGGCGGCTGTCTGGGTTTCCTGGTGTGGAATCTTCATCCGGCAAAGTGTTTTATGGGAGATACAGGCTCAATGTTTTTGGGAGCAGCAGTTACCTGCGCAGGACTTGTTACAAGGCAGCATCTTGTACTTGTACTGCTTGCGCTTGTGTATATAATTGAGGCGTTGTCAGTAGTTATACAGGTGACATATTTCAAGATAACAAAGAAAAAGTACGGCGAGGGACGCCGCATATTCAAGATGACCCCCATTCATCATCATTTTGAGATGAGTGGCTATAGTGAATATAAGATAGTCATCACATTTTCATTGTTTGCTCTTATAGCAGGCATCATAGGAGTGCTTTTAGTACATCCGCTGGTGTAATTATAAGGGCTGAATTCTAAGGAGGTTCCATATGGCTGAAGCCGCAAAAAATCAAAGGAGACGACTGAATCTGCGTTTCCCCTTTGTACAGAAGGGTGTTCGCTACGGCGAGGTCGATGTGCCGTTTTTCCTGACAGTACTTGCGCTGTTGGTAATGGGCATCATTATGATGTTCTCTGCCAGCTATGCCTGGGCGATAGCCGAGGGATATGAGGGCACATATTATGCGCAAAAACAGATAATCATGGGCGTAGCAGGTCTTATTATCATGTTTGTTTTGTCTGTTGTGGATTATCGTATTTTCCGTATACCGGTCATTGCAATTGGAAGCTATGTGGTGCCTGTCATACTGCTTATACTTGTACTTATTGTAGGTAAAGAGTCGGGCGGTGCGCAGAGATGGCTTTATATAGGTAATTTTGGCTTTCAGCCATCGGAGCTTATGAAAATAGGACTTGTAATATTCTTTTCGTATTTGATAGAGATGAATTACGGAAGTATGCAGAAGTTCCGTACTGGTATCCTACCCTATATTGTGGCGCTTGGTATAGTAGCGGTCCTGCTTATGCTGGAGCCTCACCTTTCATGTACTATCCTCATTGGACTTATAGGCATGACTCTTATCTGGGTGGGAGGAGCAAGACCATTCCATTTTCTTATTCTGCTGCTGGTAGGTGCGGCTGCTGTTATACTGATTGTGCTGTTCCTTTCTCTGGTAGAGGGATACGACTATATCCAGACACGTATCCAGTCGTGGCTTGATCCATTTGCAGACAGTCAGGGCGGTACGTGGCAGACCTGTCAATCACTTATTGCCATAGGCTCAGGCGGACTATTCGGACTTGGACTTGGCGAGTCTCGCCAGAAGTTCCTCTATCTTCCCGAAACAAAGAACGACTTTGTATTTTCGATCGTATGTGAGGAGCTTGGATTTGCAGGTGCTCTTACAGTAGTTCTGCTCTTTGCATTTTTAGTATTCCGTGGATTTCGTATTGCATCGAATGCACCGGATAAATTCGGTATGCTCCTTGCGGTTGGATTTACAATGCATATCGGACTTCAGGCATTTCTTAACATCGCCGTAGTAAGCAATCTGGTGCCAAATACAGGTATCAGTCTGCCATTTTTCAGCTACGGCGGTACAGCGCTTATACTTCAGCTTGCTGAAATGGGTGTTGTAATGAATATATCACGTACAAGATACAGTTCTCCAACATATATAGGCGGACGGCGCAAAAAGGCTGAGGAGAACAAAGAAATCCAGGCGGAGTGACTTGTGCGGACAGGAGGACATGAATGAGAGTATTATTAGCAGGCGGCGGAACCGGCGGACATATCAATCCGGCTCTTGCCATAGCGTCTATCATACAGGCACACGTTCCGGAGGCAGAGTTTCTGTTTGTGGGCACTCCCGATGGTATGGAGTCAAGACTTGTGCCGCAGTCGGGTTACCAGCTGGCAACTATTGAAGTTGCTGGATTTCAGCGCAAAATATCAATTGAGAATATAAAGCGCAATGCAAAGGCGGTTTACTTCCTTGCAAAGTCAGGTAAGCGTGCACGTCAGATAGTCAGCGACTTCAAGCCGGATATTGCAATAGGAACGGGCGGCTATGCCGCCGGACCAATTATCCGCATGGCGTCAAAAATGGGTGTACCAAGTGCTATCCATGAGCAGAATGCTTATCCGGGTATAACAAATAAAATGCTTTCCCAGAATGTGGACCATGTTATGCTCACCGTGAAGGAGACGCTTGAGTTTATGGAATTTGATTGTCCGTATACAATAACAGGTCTGCCGGTACGCTCTGGTATTTCACGCAAAACAAAGGAAGAAGCAAGGCGGGAGCTTGGCTTTGATGATAATATGTGCATACTGTCATTTGGAGGAAGCCTTGGAGCAGGCTGCATAAACGAGCTGATGGAAAGCATAATACCATGGCACGTCAAGAAGGATCTTGGCATAAACCATATCCATGGTTACGGAGGAATGGGCAGAGATACATTCCCAGATGCTATGGCAAGAGCCGGAATACCTATGCGCAGCAAGCGCCTGAGGATAACTGAATACATCAACGATATGGATACCTGTCTTGCAGCGGCAGATCTTGTTATTTGTCGTTCGGGAGCGTCCACACTGGCAGAGCTTGAGGCAGCCGGAAAGGCGTCGATACTCATACCGTCTCCTATAGTAGCAGGCAATCACCAGTTCCACAATGCCAATGTTCTTGGAAAGGCTGGTGCAGCAATAGTTATCGAGCAGAAAAATGTGAGTATCGAAGGCATGATGCGCCATATAAAGAAACTCTATGACGAGCCGTATAGACTGGAAGCTATGTCTAAAAAGGCGGCTTCGCTTCAGATAACAGATACATCCGACCGCATATGGAATATAGTGAAGGAGCTTTATCAGATGAGCGAAAGACGCAAGGCTGAAGACGAAGGAAAAAAGAAGATACCAGCCATGAAGCAGAAGCTCACCTTTAAGGAGACAATGACAAAAGCAAAAGAAGGCGTCATGTCCTGCATTCCGCAGATGCTGCCCGACAGGGAACCTCGTGAGGACAGAGCCTCATCTGAGGATACTGAGGATAAAAGAGAATAATCACAAAATATAAAGTCTCTGCATAGCATGGAAAAAACAAGAGGTGATGCTTATGCAGAAGCTTGCTATAAGCGGCGGAGTTCCTGTTGAGGGCGATATACCGCTTAACGGCGCAAAAAATAGTGCGCTGCCTATACTTGCCGGTTCTTTGCTTTGCAAGGGTGAAACGGTGCTTGAAAACTGTCCGAGACTTACTGATGTATATGCTGCCATGCGTATTCTCACGCACACAGGGTGTTGCTGCGCCATTAAGGAACATACGGTTTCAGTATGCGCAGACGGTGTATGCTGCAGCGAGATACCTGAAGCACTAATGCAGGAAATGCGTTCATCTATAGTCTTTCTGGGAGCACTTCTGGGCAGAACCGGGTCGTGCAGCGTGTGTTATCCAGGAGGCTGTGAGCTTGGACCAAGGCCGATCGACATTCACCTTGATGCACTGAGGAAAATGGGCGTTCGCATATTAAGGCGTGATGGAAGGCTTGAATGTACTGCACCATGCGGTCTTAAAGGTGCGTGTGTTCATTTGCGATTCCCATCTGTAGGGGCAACGGAAAATGTGATCCTTGCGGCAGTTCTTGCAAAGGGCGAAACGATAATACACAATGCGGCTCGTGAACCGGAGATATGCGATCTTGCCCATTTTCTGAGAGGCTGCGGCGCATTCATAAGGGGTGACGGAGAAAGCACTATACGTATTAAAGGAACAGATGAGCTGAATGGCTGCGTTCACAGGATAATGCCGGACAGAATTGCGGGTATTACGTATCTTACAGCAGCCGCTGCAACAGGCGGAGCAGTAAGGCTTTGTGGTACGCAAAATGCCTGCATGGAAAATGTTCTTCCCGTTCTTGAACAGGCAGGGTGCCGGATAGAAAGAGCAAGTGATGATATATATTTGTCAGCACCGTCAAGACTCAGAGCCGTACCCAGGCTTAGGACCATGCCGCACCCTGGTTTTCCAACCGATGTGCAGCCGATAATAATGGCAGCCATGACAGTTGCGGAAGGTGTAAGCGTATTTGAGGAGAATATATTTGAATGCCGCTATCGCCATGCAGACGGACTCGTTCAGATGGGCGCAGATATATGCGTTTCCGGCAGAACGGCTGTAGTGAGCGGCGTAAAGGAACTGAGCGGAGCTCATGTGAATGCAACAGATCTCAGAAGTGGAGCTGCTCTTGTGATAGCTGGTCTTGCAGCTCATGGAGAGACGGAGGTTCGGCAGATACATCACATAGACCGTGGCTACGAGGAAATAGAAAAGCGGCTATCTGCTGCGGGCGCACGTATCAGACGTGTTGCTCAGTGAAATAATAATATAAGAGTACATCCGCAAATCATGTGGAGTCTGCGGATGTGCTCTTAGGGATGATAAGGAGGACAGCTATGGCAATGCATGACGTTGAGAAAACGACTATACGCACAGGATATCAGAATGCAAAGAGAATGCGCCGACGCAAGCGGCTTATGCCGCTGTACATAATCACCGTTCTGCTGCTGACATTATGCATGGGCGTTGCACTGTCGATGACAGTTTTCTTCAATGTTACATCTATCGAGGTAACAGGCAATGCACCTCGTTATGCTGCCACCGAGATAGTAGTAGAAAGCGGAGTGAGCAAGGGCGACAATCTCCTTAAAATGGATGTTGGACAGATCGAGGAACATATCGAAACAGAGATGATATATATCGAATCTGCGGAAGTTTCCAAGAAATATCCCGATGCTGTTGTCATAGACGTGAAAGAATGCCGTGAGTCGTATAACATATATTTTGACAATGGTATACTTCTCACCAGTGAAAGCGGCAAGATAATTTCAAATAGTTCAGAAGCAGTGGAAAATCTGCCTATAATATATGGTATGAATCCAACGGTTCTCACACCAGGCAAGAGAGTCTCCTCAAACGATGAGACAAAGAATAAGATATTCCAGGATTTTATGGAGATCATGAGCAATGAACTGAATGTTCCCATCACATCAATTGATATGTCGGACAAGTACGATATAGAAGTTGTGTTTGACGACAGGATAGAGTTTTCCATGGGTAACTGGAATGAGATATCGTATAAGATAACCCTTGCAGAGGCGGTCATAGCACGACTTGATACCGACAAGGAAGGATATCTCACAATGATAGGCTCCAACCAGTGTTCGTTCAGAGATAAAGCTTCTGTAGAACTGGCTGAACAGGTGCAGGCAGCAGGTACGACCACAACAACAGTAACTGATGCGGAAGGAAATATAATAACCAACTCGACAACAACAACTACTACAACCATGACTGTTGCAGAAACTCAAAATAACGGGGAAAATGGGGTAATAGAATAAAAACTGCTGAAAAACGAAAAAAATTTTCAAAATCACTTGAAATATGGTTGGAAGTGTGTTAAAATAAGAAGTGTATTTATATGCAAGTGACGGAGCATATCTCAAGGATGTGCCCTCAGTTATAGAAGCAAAATAGGAGGAAGCAAAACAATGACAGATTTCATTTATGAAGATGCATTTGAACCGGATGTATGTATTAAAGTAGTAGGTGTGGGCGGTGCAGGCGGTAATGCACTTAATTGTATGGTACAGTCCGGTGTGCAGAATATTGAGTACATTGCTGTGAATACAGATGCCAAGGCTCTTAATAATTCAAAAGCAAGCACTAGAATACAGATCGGCGCAAAGCTCACAAGAGGCAGAGGCGCAGGCAATAAGCCGGCTGTGGGCGCAAGCAGTGCTGAGGAAAATGCTGAGGAGATCGAAAGCGCACTCAAGGGCGCAGATATGGTATTTATTACCGCCGGTATGGGTGGCGGTACAGGTACTGGTGCTGCACCTGTAGTAGCTCGTATCGCAAAGGACGCAGGTATTCTGACAGTTGCAGTTGTTACAAAGCCATTTGCATTTGAGCGTGAGCAGAAGATGATCCAGGCGGAAAAGGGAATTGAAGAACTTAAAAAGTATGTTGACTCCCTTATCGTGATTCCTAACGAGAAGCTTCTTGAGGGCGATGATAAGCCGCTTACAATGCGTGAATCTTTCGCACGTGCCGATGAAATCCTGGAAAAGGGTGTTCGCAGTATATCCGACCTTATAGTTGAAGAGGGCTATATCAATCTGGACTTTGCAGATATCACTACTATCATGCGTGGTGCAGGCTATGCACATATGGCTATCGGTCACGGCTCCGGCAAGGACAAGGCAAAGATAGCAGCAGCCGAGGTCATTGCAAGCCCGCTGCTTGAAACATCTATTTCCGGCGCAAAGCGTCTGCTTATTAACATCACAATGAGCGAGGACGTTCTCTCCTCTGATGTTGATGCAGCTACAAAGCTCATCACAGAAAAGGCTGCTGATAATGTTGAGTCTATCTTCGGTACAGCATTTAAGGAAGATATGCACGACGAGATGACTATTACAGTTATTGCTACAGGCTTCGGTGATACTGATGAGCCGGCTGCTCCTGCTGAGCAAACATCTGAGTCTAATGCAGAGGATGCTATTAAGGACGAGTCAAAGATTCATGAGGTTAGGGAGGAGACTCCTGTCATTCAGGAAGCTGCTAAGGCAGAACCTCAGGCAGCAGCTCCTAAGACACCGCTGCTCAATGATGATGAATGGGAAACTATATTTAAGATTCTTGACGAAAGATAAAACACAAAGGTGTGTCGTATTCGGGCACACCTTTTTATATTTTTGCGCCATCATTATGCAGAATATAAGAAAGATATAGATAAAATCTGTATCTTTCGCTATATTTTTTGGATAGATTTTGTTTTTTGTGGAATTATATTGACAAAAGCGGCGGTTTCAGATATAATTAAAAAGTACAGACTGAATCGAATGGCAAAACAGGGAGTAGAACTTGATGAATCCGGAACTGGTGCAATGTACCGATGAACAGCTTGCTTCTAAGGCGGAAAACTGCGCAGAAGCAATGTATATTTTGATCTCACGGTATACAAAGCTCATCCGATGGAAAGCATCGCAGATGAGCGGTGCGGTGGAAGCGGATGATCTTGCACAGGAAGGATTTATGGGACTTCTTTCAGCAGTTGCTGGTTTCGACGAAAATCGGGGTATAAAATTTTCAACGTACGCAGGAACATGTATTTCAAACAAAATGCTGTCAGCACTAAGGAGCAGCAGCCGTAATCCAATGCCGGTGGGAGATATAAGCTCACCAGAATTTGAATCGGAGGATATTGCGGCAACTCCTGATTCAGTTGTGCTCCAGCGAGAGGAATGGGCTGCCTTTTGGCAGAACATGATTTCCCATCTGTCGAAACAGGAATATCAGGTTTGCATGATGTTCATGGGCGGCGCAGGCTACAGCGAGATCGCTAAAGCGCTGAATATTTCCGTAAAAACAGTCGATAACGCATTACAAAGAGCCAGAAAGAAACTCCGGCAGATGTAGTGCGGTACAATAATACGGTCCGGTAGCTTAACAGCAGAGCAAGGCGCAATGCGCCCGGTGTCGGTGTGAATCCGTGCCCGGTCCAAAACAACTCATGCAAAGCTGTTGTATTTCACAGCAGCAGGATCCTCAGAGCGAGGGTTCAGAAAGGAAAGGTCGTTATGTACGAAGATAAGACTTTAGTATGCAAGGATTGTGGCGAGGAATTCGTTTTCACAGCCGGCGAACAGGAATTTTATGCAGAAAAGGGGTTCGAGAATGAACCCAAGCGCTGCAAGGCATGCCGTGACGCAAAGAAAGGCACTGCTGGTACAGCAAAGCCGGAACGTGAGATGTTCATAGCTACATGTGCGTCCTGCGGCGGTGAGGCAAAGGTTCCGTTCCAGCCAAGAGAAGACCGCGCAGTATATTGCAGCGAGTGCTTTGCTAAGATGAAGGCTGAATAAAATTGTAATGAAGCGGGGCATAGCGAAAGCTGTGCCTTGTCTTGCATAAATAAGAAAACAGGAGGAAAAAACAATGGCTGCAACTATCACAAAGGACACTATTATCGGAGATATTCTGGATATCGCTCCGGAGACTGCACCTACTTTTCTTGAAATAGGTATGCATTGTCTGGGCTGTCCGGCATCCCGTGGTGAGACTGTTGAAGAGGCTTGCATGGTTCACGGCGTTGACTGCGACGCTCTTCTTGAAAAGCTGAACGCACAGCTTGCTGACAAGGCATAAGCTGAAAATTTGGTTTCAGGCGGCTGTTTTACGACGGCCGCTTATTTTTTAGGAAGGTGAAACAGTATGCTTAATAAAAGACTCAGAGCCTGCGCAGATTTTGTATCAGGCAGGGGGATTGCCTGCGATGTGGGGACAGATCACGCCTATCTTGCGGCAGAATTGCTTAAAAGCGGAAAGTGCAGAGAGGTTATTGCCTCCGACGTGGCTGAGGGACCTCTTATGGCAGCAGAGCGTACGCTCAATCAGGCAGGGCTGATGTCAAAGGCGAGGATTATACTCTCAGACGGGCTTACGCAGATCCCACCTGATAATGTGACTGACGTTGTGATCGCCGGAATGGGCGGCGAGACTATAGTTCATATACTCAGCAGTTGTGAATGGATAAAGAGTGATGTAAATCTTATACTCCAGCCTATGACAAAGGCAGCGCTGCTGCGTGAGTGGCTTTGCAGCAATGGATTTTTCATAATTGAAGAGAAAATAGTACATGATGGCAGATTTTTCTATACAGTCATGAGAACTTCATATACAGGTGAAAATTTTCAGCTTTCAGATTTCAACAGAGAGTTGGGATTTCAGGACTGGACTGATGAAGTTGTGAAGGATTACGGCAGATTCAGGATAGCTCACTACAAAAGACTATCCAGCCAGATGGCTGAGGCTCAGCCGGAAAAAGCTGAAATATATAGGAAAATAGCAGAGGAGCTTGCAGAAAAAACAGGAGAGGATACCAAATGATAAAGGTTAGCGACATTTACAAGATCATTGATAATACCGCACCATTCTGTACTCAGGAAAAGTGGGATAACAGCGGACTTTTGGTGGGCAGTATGGATATGCCGGCAGACAGAATATATATTACCCTTGACATTTCGAGTGAGTCGATAGCAGCGGCAAGGACTGCAGGGGCACAGCTGATGATATCTCATCATCCGGTTATTTTTTCGCCGCTGAAAAGTCTTTCGCCTACAGATCCGGTGTGGCAGCTTGCAGAGGCAGGCATTGCGGCTATATGTGTCCACACACCTCTTGACATGGCAAAGGATGGCATAAACTCAAGACTCTATGATATGCTGCAAGAGAAACTTTCTCTTAGCAGTATTACGGGTGCGATAGAAGGCGAGCTTGGCTGGATAGCTGAATCCGGCAGGGATTTTACGGCTGAAGAACTGGCAGTCATACTGAAAGATACCCTTGGCTGTACAGTAGTGCGCTATTGTAAGGGAATTCGTCCTATAAGGCGGATTGGACTTTGCTGCGGCAGCGGCGGTTCTCTTTTGGGAGATGTTGCGGCTCTTGGCTGTGATTGCTACATTACAGGAGATGTAAAGCACGATTGCTGGTATTCTGCACGAAATGCAGGAGTTGCCCTATTTGACTGCGGTCATTATCATACAGAGTGTATTGCTCAGGATATTATAGCTGAGAAGATAAGAGATGCTTTTCCTATGGCAGAGATTATCTGCGACAAGGGCGGCGATCCTGTATCGTATTTATTCGCAGGAGATAAGGCATGAGCGTGTGGCGATGTCCTGTATGCGGCGGGATTTTCACTGAGGATAGCAGAAGTCTTGTGTGTGCCAAAAGGCATACCTTTGATCGTGCAAGGAGCGGTTATGTGAATCTGCTGCCGGTAAATCACAAGCGAACTAAAGATCCCGGTGATAACGCACTTATGGTGCAGGCAAGGAGGCGATTTCTCTCAAAGGGTTACTATAAGCCTTTGAGTGACGCTCTCTGCCGGATAGTCTGCGGCTATATGCCTGAAAACGGTATTCTGTTGGACGCAGGCTGCGGCGAGGGATACTACACTAAAAATGTGTGCAGTGCACTTGAAACGGCTCGAAAGACTGCTGAGGTTTACGGCGTAGATATAGCTAAGTGCGCTGTTGATGCTGCTGCTAAAAGCTGCAGGAGTGCAGATTTTTCAGTTGCAAGTATATTTCATCTGCCATTGGGCAACGGCATATGCGATGTAATGATGTCACTCTTTGCTCCCTACTGCGGTGACGAGTTCAGACGTGTGATCAAAACCGGCGGTAAAATGATACTCGTTATCCCTGGTGAGGAACACCTTATGGGACTTAAAAGAGCTGTATACGACAATCCCTATAAAAATCAGGTGCAGGATTATAAGCTCGATGGTTTTAACTTCCTTGGCGCTGAGCCTGTAAAGGACGAGATATTCCTTGACAATGCGGAGGATATACAGAGTCTTTTCTCCATGACGCCCTACTATTATAAAACAGGACGTGAGGAGCATCGGAGACTTGAGGCGCTCAGGGAGCTTAAAACCGAAATATCATTTATAATACTACAATACGAAAAGGAGGTATAACCAATGGCATTGGACGGCGCATTTTTATATGCAGTAAAAAACGAAATGGAATGCCTTATAGGCGCAAGAGTTGAAAAGATACACCAGCCGGCAAGAGACGAGATAATTATCTCCATGCGAACACGTGAAAGCGGATATAAGGTGCTTATTTCAGCATCGGCAGACCGTGCAAGAGTACATCTGACAGAGATACAGCCTGAAAATCCAAAAGTTCCGCCCATGTTTTGTATGTTGCTGAGAAAGCGTCTTGGCAGCGGCAGACTTCTTGCCATACGTCAGGACGGATTGGAACGAGTGCTCTGTCTTGATTTCTCGTGTATAAATGAGCTTGGCGATGTGGTGAAGCTCACACTTGCTTGCGAGATAATGGGCAGGTACTCAAACCTCATCCTTATAGATGAAAACGGCAGGATAGTCGACAGTATCAAGCGTGTAGACTCCGAGATGTCAAGCAAGAGATTGGTATTGCCTGGAGTTATGTATGAAGCTCCGCCGCGTGATGAAAGGCTCAATTTTCTGTGCTGCTCTCAGGACGAGCTAAGGGTGGTGTTAAAGGCGAAGCCCGGAGCCTTGCCAAAGGTGCTCCTTGGCTGTCTGGAGGGCGTTTCTCCAGTTCTTGCAAGAGAATGGGCATTTTACGCCGGACGAGGTGCAGACTGCCATACTGAGACTATGACTGAGGATATGTACGACAGGCTTTGCTATGCGATAGCACGTACAAGGGAAATGCTCATTAAAAAGCAGTGCCACTACACCATTGCCTCCACCAAGGAGGGGCAGCTTAAGGATTTTAGCTTTCTGCCGCTCCATCAGTATGGTGCTCTTATGGTTACAAAGGAAATGCCATCTGCCTGTGCACTTCTTGATCACTTCTATGCCCAGCGTGATAAGGATGCACGAATGAAGCAGAGGGCGAACGACCTTTTCAGGCTGCTTGTCCAGACTACAGAGCGTACAGTAAGACGAATATCCTCACAGACCGAGGAGCTTATGCAGTGCGGCGAAAAGGATTCCATTAGGCGCAAGGCGGACCTTATATCAGCAAACCTCTACCGTATAAAGAAAGGTGATACGGAGGCAGTCCTTGAGGATTTCTATGAGCCGGACTGCCCACAGTTGACTATTGAACTTGACCCCAGGCTCACACCGGCTCAGAATGCGCAGCGTTACTACAGCGCATATAAAAAGGCGTGTACAGCTGAGAAGATACTTGCCGAGCAGATATCCGCCGGCAAGGAGGAACTGCTATATCTTGACAGTGTTCTTGACGTCCTCACACGTGCCGAAACTGAAAATGATCTGGAACAGCTAAGACTTGAACTGGCAGAGCAGAGCTACGTTAAGGCAATTCGCTTAAAAGGCAAAGCGCCCAAGTCTTTGCCGCCTATGGAGTATGTATCCTCCGATGGATATACTATCCTTGTTGGACGAAACAACAAGCAGAACGACAAGCTCACCTTAAAGGACGCAGAAAAGCTTGATATATGGCTGCATACTCAGAATATAGCAGGCTCTCACACTATCATAAGAACTCATGGCGAGGAACCGCCGCTGCGTACTATAATAGAGGCTGCTTCTCTTGAGGCATATCACAGCAAGGCGCAGACCTCATCACAGGTACCAGTTGATTATTGTCTGGTGAAGTATGTAAAGAAGCCTGCCGGAGCAAAGCCGGGAATGGTTATCTTCTCCAATCAGCATACGGTATATGTAACACCACCTGCTGACCCATCAGCTTTCAGAAGGGAGAAGATGCATGATAGAGAGACTGACTGAGGAGTTTTATCATCGTGACTGTCTGGAAGTAGCTCCGGAATTAGTAGGAAAGGTCATTTGCCGCAGACTTCCCGACGGAGGTATCCTCAGAGAGCGTATTGTGGAAACTGAGGCATATCGTGGTTCTGAGGACTTAGCCTGTCATGCATCAAAGGGGAGAACGCCAAGAACAGAATTGCTTTATCGTGAGAGCGGAGTTATATATGTTTATCTCTGCTATGGTATGCACTGGCTTATGAACGTTATAACAGGCGAGAGGGAAGACCCCCAGGGCGTACTTATCCGTGCAGGAATAGTCCACAATGGACCTGCAAAGCTTACAAAGTACCTGCAAATCGACAAGAGCTTTAACGGCGGAAATTTTGCTTCGCATCCGGATATCTGGATAGAGGACGACGGCTGCCGACCGAAGCTCAGAACCGATGTGCGTGTTGGGATAGACTACGCCGGCGACTACTGGAAGAATATGCCTTGGCGCTGGATTGCTGATGATTAGAAATTAAAATTGTACCGCACCAAATTGTGCAAAAACAAAAGCTTCTATGGTGTGAAATATTAAATGGTTCTCTGTCAATAATTGGGGAAATAAGTTAAAAAGGAATTTACAAACAAGCAGTCACTGTTGAAAGTGGCTGTTT
>CALXBL010000029.1 GCA_944386525.1 uncultured Ruminococcus sp.
ACACCCTTGATATATCTCTTTTTCAATACCTCAATACGAATAGTTTCTTCCGAATTTCCTCTAAACAACACTCCGTGTGGCATAACAATACCTGCCTTGCCGTTGCTGTCCAAGGATTTCAAAACGTGCAAGAACCAGGCATAGTCACCGTTCTTTTCCGGCGGAATACTATACCCATCAAATCTCTTATACTTATCTTCACTCGGTTTGATTCCATCCGTCCAGGATTTATCGGAAAACGGCGGATTCATAACGATGAAGTCAAATTTCTTTAATTCATTAAACTCATCCAAATACTGAGGGGTGGAGAGCGTATTGCCACTCTTGATTTCTCCAGTTCCCTTATTGTGCAGGATGAAATTCATCTTCGCCAAACCTGCAGTATCCGGATACTTTTCCTGCCCGAAAATAGTTACTATTGAATCCCCATTTTCATCAACAGGAGCCTCGTCTGCAGCTCTAATCAAAAGGCTGCCACTACCTGCTGCCGGGTCATAAAGAGTCCACTTCTTTGTAGGCATCTGCTTAATATCACCAATACCAATCAAACGAGCAATAATGCGGGATACCTCACTTGGTGTATAGAACTGTCCTTTGCTCTTACCGGATTCCTGTGCGAATTTCATCATGAAATATTCGTATGCGTCACCGATAATGTCATCACCGCTTGCACGGTTATTCTTAAAGTCAATCGCCGGATTTTGGAACACAGCAATCAAACCGGAAACCTTGTCAACAAGTTCTTTTCCAGATCCGAGTTCTTCAGGGTTATTAAAGCTGACATCCGGCAAAGAACCTTGCAGACGGTTATCCTCAAGGAATTTCTGGATAATCTTATCTACACGTTCACCTACATCGCTTTTGCCTTTTGCGGCAATCAAATCTTCAAAGGATGCTCCCTTGCTGATTGTGAACTCAGCAAACGGCTGCCCCTTATATCTGTCAGACACATATTTAAAAAACAGTAAAACCAACACATAGTCTTTATATCGAGATGGTTCTACACCGCCCCTCAGCTTATTACAAGCCTCCCAGAGCATTGAATACAATTCAGATTTCTTCACAGCCATAGCCCTCTTTTATCTCCATTCTAATAAGTTATTCTTTAAAATATACACTATCATTCGATAGCACTCTTTCCGCTTTTTACCCATGCATCTAATTCAGAGAATTTAAACTTCCACTTCTTTCCGATTTTATGGGCAGGAATACCTGTGTCTTTTTTAATCCAGTCTCTAACTGTAATAGGCTTAACACCTAAATATTCTGCGGCTTCTTCAATGCCTATCCATTTGTCATTCATCACTTCATTCACTATTTTCACCTCGTCAAATGTTGATGGTTACAAAACTCCTTTTTATATTATATCACTATTTCCGCCTGTTTTCAATAGGTTATGTGATGTTTCTTGATGTTTGATGATGTTTCGGGTGTGGAAGCCATAATAAAAAATCCGAGGGTCAGAAGAATACCTCCAACCCCCGGAACCCTTATGATTTCGAGTCCATCAGTATTCACTTGTTTATAAGTATTTCTTGAAGGCATTTTTCATCTTCAAGGCAATGTCCATCGCCCAATCGAACTGTTCAGACCACTTATCCTTATTATCAAAATCTGCCGGATGGGATATAAGGATTCTGCTGGCTTTCTTGTCCGGCAATTCTCTCCAATCAAGTTTCATGTCCATATCCGTTTCAATTTCCGTCTTGTGGGAATGAAACTTATGGAACAGTTCTTTATCATCGGAAATGTACCACTCTACAACAATCTGGTTATCCTTGCGAATCTGATTGATGCTGATATGACAAGCGGAGGAACCCACGCTCATAGTCATCCAATGGTCTGTACTTGCCTTCCTCTTATTGAACTGCTTTGCAAATGCATGGTTTTGGAACGCATAGTCGTTGAAAGCAACCCAATAGTCATATCTCGCCTGCAACGTAGGGGAATTACTGGTGTTACGCTTGATTTCCTTTGTCCAGTCATTCGGCTTTTCTACCACTTCGAACTTTACGGCAATATCAGAACTTCCGATTTGATACAGTTTGATTTCTACCAGGAAGAAAGCAATATTCTCATCGGTGTGATTATTCAGCCACTCAATTGCAGCGCGATGTTCTTCTCTTGCTCTCTTAACAACCCAGATTACAATATCAGCAGATTTGCCGGATGCATATGTAATCAACTTACCAAGGTGGTCATGGTTTGTATCTTCAAGCTGATTCTCGATGATGATTTTTCTGTCCGTTCCGGTTTCGGTTGCATAAATGTCCACATTGAAATCTCCAACGCTGGACTCGGTTTCATCAACAGTTATCTCCAAGCCAACGGCATCCGCCAGCAACGCAAGATTATCCTCTTCTGCAAGCCAAGGAGTGAAGTCTATTGCCTCATGTGGCCATACCTTTCTCAAGTCTTTTATTTCTTTCAATTTTCCTAAATTAATCAACTCTATTCCTCCTCGTGCAATTAACCATTCTATCAACTCAACAATAGGCAAAATCATCTTGTCCACTCGACTTTGCCCATTTTCAACCTGTCAACTCAACCTATCATTTTCACCATACGTCAGGTGTTAAATCTTCCGTTACGCAGCCATCAAAACAATATGCCATTTGCTCGGAAATGCCTTGTTTTCAAGCCTTTTTCGGTATTTACTTCTGTACTTTTGACATCAATACTACGCACTCGACGTGTCCCGTTCCCGGGAACAGATCGACTGGCTGGACCTTAACTATCTGATACTGTCTCTGGCATAGGATAGCACAGTCTCTTGCTGCTGTAGCAGGATTACATGATACCATAACCACTCGATCCGGATTCATTTTGCATATAGAATCAATAGTCTGTATATCACATCCCTTTCTGGGCGGATCGGCTACTATAACATCCGGAAGCATATTATCATCTGCAAGCTTTGCTGCAACATCTCCTGCATCTCCGCAGATGAACTCGGCATTTTCTATTCCGTTGCGCTTTGCATTTTCACTTGCATTCTGAACAGCCTCAGGTATAACCTCTACCCCAAGCACTGAGCCTGCTCTATCTGCCATGGACAGACCTATCGTTCCGGCTCCGCAATATAAATCAAGAAGCCTCTCTTTTCCCGTGAGACCTGCAAAATCCTTTGCCACTCCGTAAAGTTTCTCTGCCTGGGAAGTATTCACCTGATAAAACGACATTGGTGATATCTCCACCACATTGCCGCACATTATATCTGTTATAGTATCGCTACCCCACAATGTAACGTTCTTGCTGCCCAGGATAACATTAGTCTGCTTTGGATTTATATTCATAACAATGCTCTTTATCTTCAGCAAGGAGCTTGTAAGCCTGGGGATAAGTCCCCTCAGTTCACGCTCTATGTTCTTTCTCACAACAAGACACACCATCATCTCGCCGCTGTGATATCCCTCACGGATATAAATATGTCTAAGCATACCTGTGTTGCTCGTCTCGTTATATGCAGATATTTTCTTTTCCTGAGCATATGATATTATAATATCCACTGCCTTTTTAAAACTCTCCGGCTGAAGAAGACAGTCCTTCACTGGTACTATGTGGTGACTTCTCTTTGCATAAAATCCACAAAGAAGCTTTCCGTTCTTATCACAAGCTACAGGATACTGAGCCTTGTTTCTATATCGAATGCGATTCTCTCCACCTATTATCGGCAGAAATTCAGGACTGAGTTTGCCTATTCTCTCAAAGGCATCCTTTACCATCTTAGCCTTTATCTCCAACTCCTTTTCATAGCTTATATGCCGAAATGTGCATCCTCCGCACTGACGGCTGTATATGCAGTCTGATTCAGTTCTGTCAGGAGAAGGCTCTATAAGCCTCTGGACAATTCCAAAGCCGTAATTCTTCAGTACCTTAACTATCTTTATCTCCGCTGTATCACCTGTTGCTGTATCAGGCACAAATACCGCCATTCCGTCTATATGACAAACTCCGCTGCCCTCAGCAGTAAGGTCATCTATTTTGACCGTGTAAATCTCATTTTTCTGCATCTGCTGCCTCCTGTTCACGGATGCGACTATACACCTCATAGACCTGCCTTTTCTTCTCCATAAGCTGCTCAAACTTAGCAGTATACTCATATGGAAACTTGTAATTGCAAACACGTGTTATCATTCCGCATGGCTCCACAAGTTTAGTTGAGGCTGCACAGCCTGCTCCGAAGATAGACTGAGTCTCGTCCATAATGAGAATATTGTAATACGACTCCTTGCCTGGCTTCGCATAGCCTACATTCTCCTGATTGTCGATGGTATTCTTCTGGCGGTACATATAATACGGACGGTATCCATTTTCTGTGAGCATGGATACACTGTCGCATACCATCTCTCTGACTGGATTGTCGAGCTGTGAGGCGCCATCTGCAAAGAGGTTTGCTGCTCTCTTTAATGTAAGTGTGTGAACAGTGATGCTGTCAGGGTCAAGAGAGAGCACCTTGCAGAGTGTATCTCTGAAACTTTCGGGAGTATCTCCGGGAAGTCCGGCGATGAGATCCATATTTATATTCTCAAATCCGCATTTTCTTGCAAGTTTATACGATTCCACTATCTCGGCTGCCGTATGCTTTCTGCCTATATTCTCAAGCACCTTATCATTCATTGTCTGAGGATTTATGGATATCCTATCAACTCCGTGCCTGTATAGCACACGAAGTTTTTCCTCGGTGATAGTGTCGGGTCTGCCAGCCTCCACGCAATATTCACGTATATGGAACAAGTCAAAATTCTCCTCAACGGCAATAAGTATCTGCTCCAGATCTTCAGCACTTACAGATGTGGGCGTGCCTCCGCCAAAGTATACTGTATCCACAATGACTCCAAGCTCTTTTACTATACTCCCCCATATCTTCAGTTCCTCGCAGAGCAGTCTTATATAGTCGGGCATAAGCTTCTTTGCCTGCTCTACAGAATGGGATACAAATGAACAATAGCTGCACCTTGTGGGACAAAAGGGAATTGAAACATAAAGTCCCACTGAATTCTTAGGCGTACTCATGAGCAGCGGACGCTGTACAAGTGCTGTATTATACATAAGCTCCAGCTTTTCATCTGAGATCCAATATTCCTCTTTAAGCTGTGCAAATATCTCCTCACGGCTCATTCCCTTGTCAATAAGAGGCAGAACTTTTTTCACAGGACGTATCCCCGTAAGTATACCCCAAGGAACATCTGCTCCAGTAAGCTCCTGCAAAATACGAAACAGCAGCTTTGTTACTATTACCTCGCACTTTTTCTTGTCAGCCACTGGAGATAGCTTCTCCGTACACTGCATAAGACGGTGCCGCTTCTCACCAAGAGAAACGGCGCAATAAAAATAAGTATGCTCCCTGCCCTGCTGTATCTGCACTGCTGCATATTTACTGCACTCAGGCAGGAGAGTCAGATCATCATAATAAAACCGAAATTTAACTGCCGGTATGAATATCTTCAGGATGCATTCGATCTCATATTTCAGTTCATGCCCATGCAAAAACACGGGAAATGACTGGTCTTTCATTTTATCTGTCATATAATTCCTCTCATAATAGGATTGTGATTTCTCTCGAAATCAAGAGTTGTAAGCTCGTTGTGCCCTGGAAATACTCTGTAGTCTCCCGGCAAAGCTTTAAGCTTTCTGAATGATTCAAGCATTTCTGCATTGCTGCCTCCCGGAAAGTCTGTTCTTCCCCTTGAAAGGTAGAACAGCGTATCTCCTGCAAGCAGGATATCCTCACACAAATAGCAAACGCTGCCCTTTGTATGTCCGGGAGTGTGCATAACTGTAAATTTAACACTGCCGTCCTCTATAACGTCTCCGTCTTTTACTGTATGATAATCAGTAACTGTATGCCAGTCTCCGCACGGCTCTATCCAGTCGGCAAGGCTTGCGTGTGGGTCTGTGAGCATCTCCGCATCACTTTCGTGGATATAAACTTCAGCTCCTGTTGCCTTCTGCAGTTCGGATACTGCTGCAATATGATCCCAGTGTCCGTGAGTAAGAAGCACCTTTGTGAGACTAAGATTTCTCTCTTTAAGGAAACTCAGCACCTTCTCCGGTTCACCGCCCGGATCTGCAGCAACAACATGACCATCATCAGTATATACTATAAAACAGTTTGTTGCAAGACTTCCAAGCATAAGTGTCTGAACACATCTCATAATAACTCCTCACTTTCTAGCACGGTCTACTGATATTACACCGTTTATCCGGCGTATCTTAGATAAAAGATTACTAAGCTGATCTGTTCCGTCGACGTGTATGCTCGCATAGATAATTGCATTACCGTTCTTCAGCAGACGTGAATTAAGATTGTGTATAAGCACCTTCTGCTCCGCAATGACCTTTGATACATCAAATACAAGTCCTACACGGTCAACTGCAACTACTTCAATGTTAGTGCTCAGTTTCATAGGCTTTGCAGTCTCTTTCCACTTAACAGCCATCCAGCGTTCCATCTCCTCAGGGTTGCCTCTGAGCTTTGCCGAAACATAGTTTATGCAGTTCTTGGAGTGTATGGATATACCATGCCCACGTGTTACAAAGCCTACAATGTCATCGCCCGGAACAGGACTGCAGCACTTAGCAAGCTTATATACTATATCATCTATCTTATCAATAGTGATACATCCACCGCCATCGCCAAACGCAGGTTCAACAATCGGCAATTCCTCATTATCAGACTCCGGCTGTGGTCCATACTTCTTTATATACTGCTCCTTCAGCCTTGGCATTATCTTCGTAAGCGATACGCCGCCGTAGCCTATGGACGCATAGAAATCCTCCAGACTTTCACAGTTGTGACGTTTAAGGTCATCTGCCAGGAATTCCTCCAGCTCGCCCTCAGGAATAACTATCCTGCATCTCTTGAACTCCTGCTCAAGAGTCATTGCGCCCTGCTGTATATTCTCCTCACGTCTCTCCTTCTTGAACCATGAGCGTATTTTTGACTTAGCTTCATTTGTCTGTACTATCTGCTGCCATGATCTTGACGGACCCTTGTTGGGATCCTTGGTGGTTAGTATCTCGCATATCTCACCCGTTTTCAGTCTGTAGTCCAATGAGACCATCTTGCCGTCGACCTTTGCTCCTACCGTCTTATGTCCTATCTCAGTGTGTATACGGTAGGCAAAGTCAAGAACTGTTGCGTTCTGTGGAAGTGTTATCGAATCACCCCGTGGAGTCATTACAACTATCTCCTCCGGTGCAATGTCGTTCTTGATGATGTTTACAATCTCCTCCACATCGTCGGAAGTCTGCTGGGCTTCGATAACCTGACGCACCCACGCAAGACGCTCCTCCATACGGTCACGCTTCTGTATACCCTCCTTGTACTTCCAGTGGGCAGCAATACCATATTCTGCTGATATGTGCATATCCCATGTACGTATCTGTATCTCAAAGGGTATCTCCTCAATCGAGGTCACTGTTGTGTGGAGCGACTGGTACATATTCGCCTTTGGCGCTGCTATATAATCCTTAAATCTGTTGGGGATAGGCCGAAAAAATGAATGCACAATGCCAAGTACAAGATAACACTCAGCCTCGGTATCAACTATTACTCGAATGGCGTATTTGTCATATATTTCATCAATGTTCTTGTGGAGGATATATACCTTCTTGTATATGCCGTAAATGCTCTTTACTCTGCCGGATATCATAGGAGTTTTTGAAAAGTGCTCCTGCTCCAGACGGCGGCTGAGACGCTCTATGATCGAATCTATAAACATCTCTCGCTTTTCCTTTTTCAGCAGCATGACATGCTCAATTTCAGAATATGCATAAGGATCAAGATAGCGGAATGAAGTATCCTCCAGCTCCTCGTGTATCGTACGGATACCAAGGCGGTGTGCAATAGGTGCGTAGATATTCATCGTCTCCTGAGCTATTCTCCGCTGCTTATAAGGCGGCAGATATCCCAGTGTGCGGATATTGTGAAGTCTGTCCGCAAGCTTTATTATCATTACACGGATATCATGTGCCATTGCAAGCAGTACCTTCATAAAGTTGCCTGCCTGCTGCTCCTCCTTGTCAAATATAGGTATACGGCTCATTTTAGTAATGCCGTCTACCAGCAAGGCAACATCCTGCCCGAAAAGCGCCCTTATATCATCAAGAGTATATTCTGTATCCTCAACAACATCGTGGAGAAGTCCCACGCATATCGTATCTGTATCCATTCCCAGATCCACAAGTATCTCAGCCACCGACAAGGGATGAACTATATAAGGCTCACCAGATGAACGCTTCTGATCTCCGTGCGCCTTGGCAGCAAATTCATATGCGGAAAGTATCTTGCTGAGATTATACTTCCGGTCGGTATCAACAATTTTTTTAGTAAGCTCCTCAATTGAAATGCAGCTCTTTGCAGCTTCATTATTCATAGCCTTATGCCCCCTTTTCCCTTACATCGCAAAGCAATGCGGAATCTTCCAGATTAACCTTACCGCTTACAGGCAGACGCTTTACCTGTCCATGGTAATTATCCATGCTTACTAGTCCCAGCTCCTTGAATACATCAATACATACCCTAAGCTTGCAGTAATTCATATCTATTTTTTGCAGTTTCATAAATAACGCATCAATATCAATATCTGATTCAGGAATGCTCTTATATACCAATACAAGTTCCTCTCGGCTGGGGGCTATAGCTTTGTAGTACGCTTTTGAAAGTTCCTCGCCTCTCACAAGCTGTTCATATGTCTCAGCTGCGGCAAAGTATTTCGCCTGCTTTATGCCATTTATTCTGTAGTCCTGCACTATGAGACTAAGGCTTGTTCTGCCGTTGAATACATTTACTCCAGCTGACACAAGCAGATCGCACACGTCTTCCGGCTTTATCTTAACATCTGCCGGTGTTGTACGGAATAGCAGCGTCTCTATTGCCATTGTGCCATATATAAACTTCAGCTTTGTGTGCGTTCCTCCCGAAAGAGGCTGGATTTCCTTTAAAACAGCACCGCATATAGCAAATACCGGAGATGGATTTCCTGCACCAAACGGCTCCAGCAGTGAAAGTCCTCCTATATTTTCTACAGTCAAATCCTCCGGCATAAGGAGTTTATCTGCATTGACTGTAAATACGGGCATCTGTGGGAATCTCTCACCGGCAAATTTCTGCACATCTGCCATAAACTCAGGTATGCTTTCTATTTCAAGCGAAAAGCCGCCTGCTCCCGGATGTCCGCCGTATTTCGTAAGGCAATCACGGCAGTAGTCAAGACACTCAAATACCGAAAACGCTCCGAATGAACGAGCAGAACCTCTTGCTCCGTTTTCTTCAATAGTTATTATAAATGCAGGTTTCCCGAATCGTTCCTGGAGTCTTGCTGCAACTATACCTATAACTCCGTGGTGCCAGCCTCGTCCTGCAAATACAAGCACTCGTTCAGATACCGATGCCGGATTATGCTCTATCTGTTTCTGTATCTCGTCAAGTATACGTTCTTCCTCCGCTTTTCTTGCACGATTGCAGTTTTCAATGCCATCTGCAATATTTTTTGCATCGTTCTCTTCTATGGCAGCAAGCAGGCATACAGCCTCAGAAGGCGAACCAAATCTTCCGGCTGCATTTATACGCGGTGCGATCGAAAAGGCTACAGATGATGCTGTAAGACGCTTTCCTCTTATGCCGCTGTTCTCCATAAGCGTAAGAAGTCCGACATTTTCAGTGTTTGCAAGATACTGGAGTCCACGCTGAACTATAAATCTATTTTCTCCTGAAAGCTCCATTACATCTGCTATAGTAGCGATAGCTGCAAGCTCTCCGAACTGCTCCAAAGCTATTGTCCAGTCGCCGCCGTCAAGCGCTGCAAGCAGAAGCAGCGCAAGTGTTGCTCCGCAGTACTTCTTATATGGCGATGGACAGTCGCTTCTGTGCGGATCCACAACAGCCTCAGCTCGAGGCAGTTCCTCAAGCGGCTGATGGTGATCGGTTATTACAAGCTTCATTCCAAGCTCATATATAAGCTCTGCTTCTTTAAGGGCAGTAATGCCGTTATCTACAGTTACAATAAGTCTTGTTCCGGTCTTGTGAAGTTTTCTTATGGCAGCTTCGTTCATTCCATATCCCTCTTCACGTTCCGGGATATAGTAAGTCACATCAACACCCATATCAGCAAGATATGAATAGAGAATAACTGTTGCCATAATTCCATCGCAGTCATAGTCTCCATAAATGCATATAGGCGTTCCGTCATCAATAGCCTCATTTATAACATCAGCCGCAGCTGCCATATCTGCTATAAGAAAAGGATCCGACAACTCGTCACAATTGAACTTATCTGCCGCCTCCTCAAGAGAGCGTATACCTCTCGACGCCATAACCTGGGCGCACAGCTTTGAAACATTGCTTCCTGAATATATGGTCTGTGCTATCTTTTCGTCCGGTTTTTGTATCTGCCACTTTTTCATTCCCATCACATCCTCCTGCAAGGTATTCTATCTCATTCTATTACTACTATTATACACGAATTCAGCAAAAATTGCAATAGATTACAGTCCCTTACATAAATTAAATTGCTGTGATGAAATATATCGAAATGGTTTTCTCTTTCTACCGATAAAAAACAGCACCGGCACAGCTTAATATCCGCTGCACCGGCTTATATCATGTTATATTACTGATACTGATAAGCTCCTATATGCTCAAATCCATCCAGCAGCTTATCTACCTTTCTAAACGCTATAGCTGTGCCCTTTGCAACACATCCCAGAGGATTCTGCGCAACCACACACTTTACCTTCAGAGTGCGCTCAACAAGCTTTGATAGTCCTCCCAAAAGTGCACCGCCACCTGTAAGAAGGAGTCCGTTTTCATAGATATCTCCAACAAGCTCCGGCGGAGTCTCCTCCAGGACTTTTTTTATTGCCTGTATTATCTGGGATATCTCGTCCTCTATAGCCTCAAATATATCGACCTCGCTTATCTCCACCTGCTCTGG
Organism: uncultured Ruminococcus sp.; assembly: GCA_944386525.1. Lineage (GTDB taxonomy): Bacteria > Bacillota > Clostridia > Oscillospirales > Ruminococcaceae > Ruminococcus_C. The sequence continues at coordinate 10,941 of CALXBL010000029.1, forward strand.
CATACCGCTTACAAGATTGCGTCCCTTTGCAAACATCGTAACATTCTCGCATGGGTCATAAAGATTTGTAAGCTCACACTTTATTTTCTCAGCAGTTCTCTCTCCTATAAGCAGCTTGTACTTCGTCTGCATATAACGGATAATAGCCTGGTCTATAGTATTTCCAGCAGTCTTTATCGAATGAGACGTTACCACTCCATTCATCGACACTATAGCCGCATCAGTTGTGCCCCCGCCAATATCTACTATCATATTACCTGTAGCAAGGCTTATATTTACGCCTGCTCCTATAAGAGCCGCAATAGGTTCATCAATCAAATACGCCTTACGAGAGCCTGCGCTCATTGCAGCCTCTACCACAGCACGCTTTTCAACATCCGTAACAAATGAAGGCACACATATGATTATCCTTGGCTTTATAAGACGATTTCCTGCCACACGTTCTATCATGTCACGTATCATATACTGTGTCATGCGGTCGTCGGAGATAACTCCGCTGCTAAGCGGACGCACTACCTTGATATACTCAGGAGTCTTGCCTATCATATTGTATGCATCTGTTCCCACTGCTATTATTTCCAGTGTTCTTGTATCATACGCAACAGCCGACGGCTCACTCAGTACAACTCCCTTTCCACCTAACGTAATAACAGTATTTGCTGTGCCAAGGTCGATTCCGATATCCATTGATGCCATATTATCCCTCTCTCTTTCTTCTTGTTGTAGCCGCAGCAGCTGCATAGACCACATCTGCTCCGCATTCTTTTAATATCTCTGCACACCGGCTCATGGTACTGCCAGTAGTTATTATATCGTCGCAAAGTATGAGCTTTCTGCCTTCCAGATCACGTCCGCCTGAAATAAAGCTATACACGTTTTCAGCACGCTCCTTTGCTCCAAGCTTATGCTGAGCTTTGCGGCTGTATCTTTTGATTATGCACTTCTTTTCAACAGGTATCCCTGTCACTGAAGATATACTCTTTGCTATCACATCTGCCTGGTTGTAACCTCTTAGCAGCTTTTTCGTCCAGTGCATAGGCACAGCCACTATACCATCAGCTTCCATCCAGTCTGGCTGCTGCTCTATCCACTTTCCCAGATTCTCACCTGCATATCTGCCAAAATTCCGGTTACTTGATTCTTTCATTGATATGAGAGCAGTTTTTGACTTACCCTCATAAAACGAAACCACAGCAGCCCTGTCGTATGCCGGCAGGACTGCACATATGCACTCCTGTTTCACCTTGCCGCAGCTCCTGCAAAACACATCCGCATCAACCTTTACTTCAGCCTCACATTCATCGCATATATATCTGTTCCACTCAATAAAGCAATTGCAGCACGGACAGCGATTAGGATAAACTATATCAATGCAAAAGAGACAAAGCTTCATTATCAGTTTCATCATCATTACCTCTTAGCATATGGCTAAGACACGATATCCGCCTTGTACGGCGGTTGTTATCCACCATACTATTCACCTTTGTCCGGGAGCCGATCACTATAAAAAGTTTCTTCGCACGTGTTACAGCCGTGTATAGCAGATTTCTGTAATAAAGCTTGGGAAAATCTCCAAGAACAGGCATTATAACAGCATCAAACTCACTGCCCTGACTCTTGTGAACGGTTATTGCATAGGCGAGCTCCAGCTGATCCAGCATATCGAATGGATATGTCACACGCCTTGAATCAAAGTCCACGACTGCTTCGCCGCTATGTCTGTTTATGCTGAGTATCCTTCCTATATCACCATTGAAAATGCCTGTGCCCTCTTCATCATCCTTATGCCATACTATATCGTAGTTATTCTTCATCTGCATTACCTTGTCGCCCTCACGGAAAGTATACAGCATGGACTTTGTTTCAGCAATTCCATTTTTAGGCGGATTAAGTGCCTGCTGGAGCTTCTTGTTAAGCTCCACAACGCCAAGAGTTCCCTTTCTTGACGGAGTTACTATCTGGATATTCTCCGTTGGCGAATAGCAATACGCCTTTGGAAGTCTGTCTCTTGCAAGTTCCAGCAAAAGCTCTGTTACCTTATCAGGCTCCAGCCGCTGGAAAAAGAAAAAATCCGCATCTTTCCTTGTAAGGTCGGGATATTCACCATGTATTATTTTGTGTGCATTTGTAATGATGCAGCTCTCCTGAGCCTGACGGAATATCTGCTTCAGCGCAATTACCGGTACGACTCCGCTGTCGATAAGCTCTTTCAGTAAATTGCCTGCGCCTACTGAGGGCAGCTGATCGCTGTCGCCCACAAGTATCACCTTACACCCAAGTCTCAGCGACCGGAGCAGTCCTTCAAACAAAAGCACGTCCACCATGGACATTTCGTCTACAACTATAACGTCGCATATAAGCGGATTATTTTCATTATGCTTGAATCTAGGCATACCTGCCATATCAAACTCCACCTCGAGGAGACGATGGATAGTCTTTGCATTATAGCCGGTAAGATCCGATATCCTCTGCGCCGCACGGCCTGTAGGTGCCGCTATCATGACTTTATATCCAAGCTTTTCATAGATAGATATGATAGCATTAAGAGTTGTGGTCTTACCGGTACCGGGACCGCCTGTCATTATCATTATACTTCTTGAAAGCGCTGTAGCGATTGCCTCACGCTGTATCTTTTCATATGTGATGCGATGACGGAGCTGTTCTTCATCTATCATTTTCTCGTACTTAGAAAGCTCGTCCCTTGTGCTAAAATCGCAGAGCACACGAACACGGTCGGCAATATATCTTTCTGCGATATAGTAATCCGGCATATAGACATATTCGTCTTCACCCTTTAAATACTCGCAGATATTGCCGTCGTGCACCTCCTGATTATACACCTCATAAAAGACCTTCTGTGATACCTCCAGATATTTTGTGGCAGTGGGTTCAAGCTTTGCAAGCGGCAGGCATACATGACCATTGGTATTGTGATTGAATGTAAGGATATACTCAATGCCTGCTGCCACACGTTCGGGTGAGTGTTTCTTTATATTCATATCCTCAGCCATCTTTTCAACCTTGCCAAACTCCAGCTCAATTCCCGATGAACAAAGCAAATATGGATTTGCACATATCATATCCATTCCGCCGCTGCCGTATTTTTTGTATACACGCATTGCATACCTGGAACGTATACCATACTGGGAAAGGAAAGTCATAACGCTCCTGAGCGCAAATATCTCCTTTACTTCAGCTGCTATATTCTCACATTTTTTTGGAGATATACCTCTTATCTCAAGAAGTTTGGTGGGTTCCTTTTCCATTATCTCAAGGGTATTTGCTCCAAATACATCGACTATCTTTCTGGCAAGAGACGGCCCTATCCCCTTTATCGCACCAGACGCAAGATACTTCTGTATGCTAAGTGCGTCGGAGGGCAGCTTCCGCTCACAATATTGCGCCTGAAACTGATTGCCGAAGCGTGGATGTGTAACATATGAACCTTCCAGAGCAAGACGCTCACCTTCATCAACATCACCGATCTCCCCTACTACTGTGATAAGTTCGCCGCCTGCGTCCAGATCAAGAACAGCGTATCCATTTTGTTCATTGCGAAACATCACATTTTCAACTGTCCCCTCTATACGAAGAGTTTTCGTCTCCACATCCACACCTCCTTATGCATAATATTATTATACTCTCTTTTACGACAAATTGCAACCATTTTCCTGATAGTTTTTATCTCCTGTAATGATATCCATAAACTCCTCACTGCTGCAGTAGACTACATCCTGTCTTTTCCGGCAAAAACTGCGCACTTTCTCCGACTGCTCCTCTGAAACTCCTGTGTGGACAATAAAGATCTTGCCGAATGTCTCGCTTTCAAGCCAATACCTCTGCCTGAGATATAATTTTAAATAGCTTTCAAACTCTGTATCCTCTGGTCTGTAGACAAGTACTGTAAACATATCATCATCCTTTTGCACCGCATTCGGAACTGCAAATATATATACAAGTTCCATCACTGCAAGCATGGCAAGTATTACTATTCCTGCGATCACGATTCCTCCTGCCATATGCTGCACCTCCTGTTTCATTATATGCATAAAAATGACATTCGGGACGCAAAAAGGGCTGCCGCATAAAAGCAACAGCCCTCGATAAAAATTCAATTATTTGACGATAAGACTCTTACCTGTCATCTCAGCCGGCTGAGGCAGTCCCAACAGCTCCAGCATTGTAGGAGCAATATCAGCAAGAACACCGCCTTCACGGAGCTTGCAATCCTCTCCTACTACTACAAACGGTACAGGATTTGTTGTGTGAGCAGTGAACGCTGCACCGTCCGGCTCATACATCTTGTCTGCATTACCATGATCAGCTGTGATAAGTGCCACGCCGCCCTTTGCAAGGATAGCATCTACCATTCTGCCTACACAGGTATCAACCGCCTCGACAGCTGCCTTTGCCGCCTCGAAAATGCCTGTGTGACCTACCATGTCGCAGTTTGCATAATTCAGAATGATAACATCATACTTGTCGCTTTCTATAGCCTTTACAACTGCATCAGTTACCTCGTAGGCGCTCATTTCAGGCTTCATATCGAATGTGGGAACATCCGGGCTCTGAATAAGAATTCTGTCCTCGCCCTCAAATGTCTTTTCCTCACCGCCGTTGAAGAAAAATGTTACGTGCGCATACTTCTGTGTCTCAGCAATACGGAGCTGAGTCTTGCCGCTCTTACTCAGATATTCGCCCAGAGTCATTGTAAGTTCCTCAGGCGGATATGCTACTGATACATTTGGCATTGCTGCATCGTACTGTGCCATACACACAAAATGCACCGGGAAATATCCGTTTCTGCGTGTAAATCCACTAAACTCAGGATCTACGAAACTACGTGTAATCTGTCTTGCTCTGTCAGGGCGGAAGTTGAAAAATACAACGCTGTCATTCTCCTGAATTTTGCCAGCTTCGTCGACTACTGTTGGCAGCATAAATTCATCAGTAATGCCATTTGCATAGGAATCCTCAATAGCCTTTACAGGACAACAGCCCTTTACACCTTCGCCATATACCATTGCTGCATATGCCTTTTCAACACGTTCCCAGGCATTGTCTCTATCCATTGCGTAGTAACGGCCGGAGATAGTTGCTATTTTACCCACGCCAATCTCCTCCAGCTTCTGGCAAGCTTCCTTCATAAAGTCAGCCGCTGAAGACGGAGGTACGTCACGTCCATCAAGAAATGCATGAACATAAACCTTTTCAAGGCCATTCTGCTTCGCCATTTCCAGCAGACCATAGAGATGCTCCATGTGACTGTGAACGCCGCCCGGTGAAAGAAGTCCCATCAGGTGGAGTGCGCTGCCGTTTTTCTTGCAGTTCTCCATTGCAGCTGTCAGTGCAGGATTCTTGAAAAATACGCCATCCTTGATATCTTTTGTTATCTTTACCAGCATCTGGTATACAATACGTCCAGCGCCGATGTTTGTGTGTCCAACCTCAGAGTTGCCCATCTGACCGTCCGGCAGACCTACATCAAGACCAGATGCTCCAATGAGAGTGTTTGGTCCCTGGAAATATTTGTCAAGGTTAGGCTTGTTTGCAGCTACAATAGCATTGCCGTAGTTATCCGGATTATATCCGTAGCCGTCCATAATGATAAGAGCGATAGGCTTTTTGCTCATAATATACATCCTTTCAGAAAAGGGCGGTATTCACAACCGCCCATTTTATGTGTTTGATTCAGATAAAGCTTACTTGGAAGCCTCTTCCAGCAGAACGCCGAACTTCTCAGCTACCAGAGATGCACCGCCGATAAGTCCGCCGTCAATATTCTCTTTAGCCAGCAGCTCTGCACAGTTCTTTTCATTCATAGAACCGCCGTACTGAATTGTCATACCGTCAGCTGTTTCCTGACCGAACATACCTGCAACAGTCTTACGGATAAATGCGCAAACTTCTTCAGCCTGCTCAGCTGTTGCGGTCTTACCAGTACCGATTGCCCATACAGGCTCATATGCAATAACAACATTCTTTACGCACTTGGGACAAGCCTTGGAAAGAGCAACCTTAACCTGCTTTGCAACGATCTCCTCAGTGATGCCAAGCGCTCTCTCCTCAAGAGTTTCACCAACGCAAAGGATAACTGTCATGCCAGCTTCCAGAGCAGCCATTGTTCTCTTGCATACTGTCTCATCAGTTTCGCCGAAGTACTGTCTTCTTTCGGAATGACCGATGATAACATACTTAACACCCATTTCTGTTAGCATATCAGCAGAGATCTCGCCGGTGAATGCACCGCTCTTTTCGAAGTGTACATTCTCAGCGCCAACCTCAATGTTTGTACCCTCTGTCAAACGGAGAGCTGTTTCCAGATTTGTGAAAGGTACGCAAATTACAACGCCGCAGGTCTTATCAGCAGCGATAGGCTTCAGAGCCTCGATAAGCTCAGCAGCTTCCTTGCGGTTCTTGTTCATCTTCCAGTTACCGGCAATAATAGCCTTTCTCAGTGCCTTATTCATGGTTATTTCTCCTTTATATAATAAATAGTTTATGTACACAATTCGGAGAACACCTCTGCTCTCCGAACTGCTGCTTTTAAAACTTACTTGTTAGCAATAACGTCAACGCCCGGCAGAACCTTGCCTTCCAGGTATTCCAGAGATGCGCCGCCGCCTGTGGAGATATGGCTCATCTGATCTGCAAAGCCAAGCTGCATAACAGCTGCTGCGGAGTCGCCACCGCCAATAATTGTTGTAGCGTCTGTCTCAGCCAGAGCCTTCGCTACTGCGATAGTACCCTTTGCAAGGATCGGGTTCTCAAATACGCCCATAGGACCATTCCATACTACTGTCTTGGCAGACTTTACAGCCTCAGCAAAGAGAGCCTGTGTCTTAGGACCGATATCCAGACCCATCTTGTCAGCCGGGATCTTGTCGGAATCGCAAGCCTCTACCTCGATAGGAGCGTCGATTGGGTTCGGGAACTCAGTCGTGATCTCTGTATCAACAGGAAGCAGAATCTTCTTGCCCAGCTGCTCAGCCTTAGCCAGCATTTCCTTACAGTAGTCTATCTTCTCGTCGTCGACCAGAGAAGTACCAACGCTGCCGCCCTTAGCCTTCAGGAAGGTGTATGCCATACCGCCGCCGATGATAAGTGTGTCGCACTTTTCAAGCAGGTTGGAAATTACATTCAGCTTGTCTGCAACCTTTGCACCACCCAGGATAGCTACGAAAGGTCTTTCAGGAACTTCTACTGCATTGCCCAGATACTGGATTTCCTTCTGCATCAGGTAGCCAACAGCTGTTTCCTTAACAAACTTTGTAACACCTGCTGTGGAAGCGTGTGCACGGTGAGCGGAACCGAATGCATCCATTACGAATACTTCATTATCAACGAGATCAGCCAGCTCCTTGGCAAAAGCTTCACCATTCTTTGTTTCTTCTGCGCCACGGAATCTTGTGTTCTGAAGAACAACGATATCACCATCGTTCATAGCCGCAACAGTATTCTTTGCAGTTTCACCTGTTACATTATCATCACCAACAAAAGTAACCTTTGCATTAACCAGTTCACCCAGTCTCTTAGCTGCGGGTTCGAGAGAGAACTTAGCCTCAGGACCATTCTTGGGCTTGCCAAGATGTGAGCAAAGAACAATCTTTGCACCGCCTTCGATGAGCTTGTTAATTGTAGGCAGAGCTGCCTGAATTCTGTTGTCGTTTGTGATAACGCCGTCCTTCATAGGAACATTGAAATCAACTCTTACGAGCACCTTCTTGCCCTTTACGTTAATATCGTCTACTGTAACCTTGTTTAAACCTGCCATTTGATTTGACATCCTTTCATTTTTGAATACCAATATTTAAGGCGCAAAAGCACCAAACACTTATATTGTACACTATTTTCTACGATTTTGCAAGAGCTAATCCAATTTTTTTGAAAAGCCCAAAAAGAATTTGTTCGTACTGCATCCTGTTTTTTTGGATATTTCATACAAAATAAAGGAGCAGATCAGTAAAGCTGCTCCTTTAAGTGTCTTATCTGTATGCCACGATAAATCCGCCTATATTGTCACCGGATATAGTGTACTCTTCACAATTGGGGATATTGATAACTGCACTTCCCGATGTTGCAAGCTCTGTATAAAATACAGTCCATGTGCCATTTTCTGTAGTAACCGTAAGAGGTGATGTTGCAGGATATGACTTCAGCTCCTCGACATATTCTTCAAGGCACAGATCGTTGTCGTACATATACTTCGCATGAGGTTCGCCTACATAGCGAAATGTGTAGGAACGGGGATTAACTCCTGTATAGTCTATCTTGCCCTCGGGATAACGAAGCACAAAGCCGTACTTGTGAGCATTCTCACTTATCCAGCTGTAATCTCCGCTTGATACATAAAGGCTCTCCACGCCATCGTCAGGCGAAATACCTAAGTCGAATGAGCGTCCGGTGTGATAGTCGGAATATCCGCCGGCAAATATGGAACTGCCGTTTGAATAGCGTTCGTCCTGATCCTGCTTGCTGCGGTAGCCAGCCTCAAGCTGAATATCATCATTCCCGTAAAGTGTATGGAATTCTGAAAGCATCTGATTGAGCTGTGTAACGGTTGTATCATCAAGCTGGATCATATTGTCGTTGAGAGTATAGCTGCTGTTTGCCTTGTCAACCACATTTATGAGCGTCACATCGTCAGCAGGAAATGTATATGCATGATCTGCATTTACAACAACAAGGGCACCCTTGTGCATATCATCTGCGCTGAGAGTCAATGCTGCTGCATTCTGAGTCGGAACAAGACCCGGTTCAGTAGCCGCAGCCGATGTTTCATCCGTTGTGCTTTGGGACGAGTCAGAGCTTGTATCTGATGTACCTGCATTTTCAGAGGGAGAACATACGCACTTTATACAATTGCAGGTGCACGAGAAGAAAAGAACAAATACAAGTATCAATAATCCAAGGGCTATTGCAATACGATCATAACGCACACGGCGCCTTCTTACAACGCGGCGCTGCGGATTCTGACGGGGCTGCTGTCTGTTGTCATACTGCTGTTCCATATTAAATATCCTTTCCAAAAGAACTAATTTTACACATATGCATCATTATACCACATTTTAATTATTTTGTAAAGAGTTTTCACATCCATACTGTCATATTAAACATCTAAAAACGCAGCAAAAACCATCAGATGCACAAATCATACAATCTCTTGTAAAACTGACCGGTAATATGCGTACTTTCCAGAAAAAAATTGCATCTACCCCTTGACATAACCCGCAAGCTGTGATATAATAAAAAAACCGCATGTACCGGGTTCGTTTAAGAGGTATCCCTCACCCGCACAGCGAGTTTTTTATGAAAAGGCAGGTGCCAAAAAATGTACGCAGTAATTGAAACAGGCGGCAAGCAGTATCAGGTAAAGGCTGGCGACACTCTGTTCATCGAAAAGCTGAACGTTGAGGCTGACAGCACAGTTACTTTTGATAAGGTTGTTGCAGTAAGCACAGATGCAGGTCTGTCCGTAGGTACACCTTACGTTACAGGTGCAACTGTATCCGCAAAGGTTCTGAAGAACGGTAAGGCTAAGAAGATCACTGTTATGACTTACAAGCCTAAAAAGGGCGAGAAGAAGAAGCAGGGTCACAGACAGCCATACACTCAGGTACAGATCGAAGCTATCAACGCATAATGATCAGTATCAGTTTCTATCAGTGTGATCAGCAGCTATGCGGCTGTACTGTCTCGGGTCATGCAGGATATGCCGACTGCGGACAGGATGTTGTATGCGCAGGTGTTTCTACAGCTGTTCAGATGACCGCAAATACACTGACAGAAATCTTTAACATCCCCGCTGACATAAGCGTGGAGGAAAACCGTATCCATATCAGACTCCCAGAAAGCCTGCCCAGCAACGGCGTTAAAATTCTGGAAGCTCTTGAATTGCAGATACAGCTGCTGAAGGAAGAATTTCCGAGGTTTATCCAAATAAAGCACACGGAGGTGTAACATATCATGCTGAAGATCAGTATTCAGTTCTTTGCTCATAAGAAGGGTTCCGGTTCTACTAAGAACGGTCGTGATTCCGAGTCCAAGAGACTGGGCGTTAAGAGAGCAGATGGTCAGTTCGTTAAGGCTGGCAACATTCTGGTTCGTCAGAGAGGCACTCACATTCATCCGGGCAATGGTGTTGGCATCGGTTCTGATGATACACTGTTCGCAATGGTTGACGGTACAGTAAAGTTCGAGCGCCTGGGCCGTGACCGCAAGAAGGTTAGCGTTTACGCTGCTGAATAATTGCGATTCCAATGAATCTTACGAAATCCCGAGCACCCGCTTGGGATTTTCTTTTCATAATATAAGCCACGGATGCACTTTCTGCATCCATGTAAGAGGTAATTTTTCATGTTCGTAGATAAGGCGAAAATCAAGATAAAAGCTGGAAACGGCGGCGACGGCGCTGTTTCATTCCACCGTGAAAAATATGTGGCTGCCGGCGGACCTGACGGCGGCGACGGCGGCAAGGGCGGCAATATCGTATTTCAGGTGGACGACAACTTCTCTACCCTCATTGACTTCCGCTACAAGAAAAAATATGTGGCACAAAACGGCCAGCCCGGTGGAGCTAAAAATTGTACCGGCAAAAGCGCTCCCGATCTGGTCATAAAAGTCCCCAGAGGCACTGTTATAAGAAACGCCGTTACTGGACGCATTATGGCTGATATATCCACCGACGAGCCGCAGATACTTGCCAAAGGCGGCAGAGGCGGTAAGGGAAATATCCACTTTGCCACGTCAACAAGACAAATCCCACGTTTCGCCAAGCCGGGCTTCCCCGGCGAGGAGTTTGAAGTCACTCTGGAGCTGAAACTGCTGGCTGACGTGGGTCTGGTAGGATACCCGAATGTGGGTAAGTCTACTCTTATTTCTGTTGTAAGCGCTGCAAAGCCCAAAATCGCAAATTATCACTTCACAACTCTTACTCCTGTGTTGGGCGTTGTACGTCTGGGCGATGAGAATTCATTCGTTATGGCAGATATACCGGGCCTTATCGAAGGCGCAAGCGATGGAATCGGTCTTGGACATGAGTTCCTGCGCCATGTTGAACGCTGCAGACTTATCATACACGTGGTGGACGTCTCAGGTATAGAGGGACGCAATCCCATCGAGGACTACGAAAAAATACAGCAGGAGTTGGAAAGATTCAGTGACGACCTTGCTAAACGTCCCCAGATAGTGGCTGCTAATAAGTGCGATTTGGCAGTTCCTGAACAAATAGCATCTTTCCGTGAATATATTGAAGCCAAGGGTCTGCAGTTCTTCGAGATATCTGCTGCCACAACTCAGGGCACTGCTGAACTGGTTCAGGCTGCCGGAAATATGCTCGCAGAGCTTCCGCCTATTATTCAGTACGAGCCAGAGCCTATCACTGAGGAAGAACTTATGTCCACCGAGACATACGGCAAGTTTGAGATCGAAATCGAGGACGGTATATTCTACGTTGATGCAAAATGGCTGGAGCCGATTATGCGTACCGTCAATATGGATGACTACTCCTCTCTCCAGTACTTCCAGAGAGTTCTCCGCAGCAGCGGTATTATCGATGCTCTTGAAGAAAAAGGCATTGAAGAAGGCGATACTGTCAATATCCTGGGCTTTGAGTTTGACTTTGTACCGTAAAGAGAAAGGACGCAGCTCTCTATGAATTCATCGCTTACCCCCTCTGAGGCAAAACAGTACAGTCCTCTTGCTCTTGCATTTCTCGGTGACAGTGTATATGAGATAATGATGCGTGACCGAATACTCCGGTGCGCAAATATGCCCACTGCACAGCTTCATTCACTGAAGATAAAAAAGGTCTGCGCTGCTTATCAGGCTAAGGCTATAGACATTATCCTTCCCAGTCTCACCGAGGAAGAATTGAAAATATATAAAAGAGGCCGCAACGCTACGGGCAATTCCATCCCGAAAAACGGTAACGCTGCGGATTATCATAAAGCGACCGGTCTGGAGGCACTGTTTGGATTTATACATCTGACAGGCAACTCCGCCAGGCTGCTGGAACTGTTTGACACCATTTGCCAGACAGATCACGAACTTATATCAAGGAGTGAATAATAATGTCAGGACATTCAAAATGGAACAATATCAAAAGACGTAAGGAAGCTACCGACGCTGTAAAGGCTAAAATCTTTACTAAAATCGGCAGAGAAATTACCGTATGCGTAAAGGAAGGCGGCCCCGACCCTGCAAGCAACAATAAGCTCCGTGACCTTATCGCTAAGGCTAAGCAGAATAACGTTCCCAACGACAACATCGAAAGAGTTATCAAAAAGGCTGCCGGCGACGGCGACAAGAATAATTACGAGAATAATGTGTATGAAGGATACGGTCCCGGCGGTGTGGCTGTAATTGTTGACTGCCTTACAGACAACAAGAATCGTACTGCCGCTGATGTGCGCCACTACTTCGATAAGTACGGCGGAAATTTAGGCACAACAGGCTGTGTTTCCTTCATGTTTACCGAAAAAGGCAT
>CALXBL010000030.1 GCA_944386525.1 uncultured Ruminococcus sp.
CGATACCCTTATGGGACATTCTTTCACAGTATATAACTGCATCAATATCAAGTATATCCTTATCATCACGTTCGTCCATTGACTCTATTCCGACTGCTATGCCGTGGGGAACTTCCTTGTCCAGACAACGCAACAGCTTTTCACGTATCATTTCAGCTGCAAGAACTCTTTCGGGTTGGTCGGTAAACTTATCCTCAGGGAAATAGTGAGGCGAATCCTTAGCAAGCTTTTTTACCTCGTCAATAATTATGGACACTCCATCATTATTTATAACACTTACCGGTACGATCGCACTGAAGTTATACTCACCTGAAAGTTTTGTAATTAGTGCGATCAGTTCAGACTTATCCTCTAAAAGATCAATCTTGTTTATTACAAGTATTACCTGAGTTCTTGCTTGCATAAGAGACCGGAGCAACTCGGCCTCCTCATCGCTGACAAATTTATTTGTACAGTCCATCATAAAGATAACTGCATCCATATCGGCAACGGAGCTTTTAGCAGCATTAAGCATATGATTGCTAAGTTTATTCTTAGGCTTATGAAGACCTGGTGTATCAACAAATACCATCTGAATATCACCGTCAGTTCTAATCCCCGTTATACGTGTACGAGTAGTCTGAGGCTTAGAGCTTACTGATGCTATCTTTTCACCAATTATCTTATTAAGCAGAGATGATTTACCCGCATTCGTTCTGCCGACTATTGATACAAACACTGATTTAGTCATGCTTATTCTTCCTCTGTAAGATATGTGTTTTCTCTGGAGATACCAAGTTCACCAAGAACCTGTTCTTCCTTTTCTCTCATGATCCTTTCTTCAAGTGGACTTATCTCATGGTCATATCCAAGAAGGTGAAGCATTGAATGTACTGTCAGGAAACCTATTTCTCTTTCCAACGAGTGTCCATAAATCTCAGCCTGACGCATAGCTGTTTCCAGTGATATAACAACATCTCCCAGAAGAGCACAGCCGGTTTCTTTATTTATATCATATTTTCCGTCGGCACCAAGCGGAAATGAAAGTACGTCTGTAACACTGTCCTTATTTCTATAAATCTTGTTAAGACTTCTGATCTCGTTATTGCTTACAAAGGATACACTTACTTCAGCATCCTGTGTAAAGCCCTCCATACTCAAAACGGCCTGACAGCATCGTCTGATAAGAAGTCTGATTCCAACTGGAACCTTGATCTCCTTCTGATTGTTTTTAACTGATACCTTTACTTTTGATACCTGCATCATTATCGCCCTTTCCATGGTAGTATTTTTCATATGCTTTGATGATATCCTGCACAAGTTTATGACGAACAACATCCTTATTTGTGAACTCTTGTATATATATATCATCAATTCGTCGCAGTACCTTCATTGCTTCCAGCAGTCCACATTTACGTTTATCCGGGAGATCAATCTGCGTCACATCACCTGTAATTACCATTCTGCTCTGATCACCAAGTCGTGTAAGAAACATCTTCAGCTGTTCGGAAGTGGTATTCTGAGCCTCATCAAGAATTATAAAAGCATTATCAAGAGTTCGTCCTCGCATATACGCAAGGGGTGCAACCTCAATACTGCCGCGTTCCATATGCTTTTGGAACGATTCTGCACCAAACATCTCAAATAGTGCATCATAAAGCGGTCTTAAATAAGGATCCACCTTATTCTGGAGATCACCTGGGAGAAAACCCAGCTTTTCACCTGCTTCAACAGCAGGTCTGGTGAGAATTATTCTGTTTACCTCATGTCGTTTAAAAGCCTTCACTGCCATTGCTACCGCAAGATAAGTCTTACCTGTACCAGCAGGTCCCACACCAAACACTATAGTATTATTCTTTATGGCATCGACATATTTCTTTTGTCCAACTGTCTTTGCACGAACAACTTTGCCTGTTGCCGTGAGACACACTCCGTCGTCTGAAAGGGCTATTAGATCATTGGCATCACCTTCATCTACCATAGAAGTCACGTAGCGTACAGTCTGAAGGTTGACAGGCTGCCCGGAGCCAGACATACGGATCATAGCATTTACTGCACTTGCAGCCTTATCAGCAGATGCTTCAGTTCCGTTTATCTTTAATTCTTCTCCTCTCAGTACCACTGTTACACCATACTGTTCTTCAAGAGCGCGCAGGTTTTCGTCAAAACTTCCAGCTATACTCTGAAGCTGTGAACTGTCTGCTATAGTGATTCGTCTTTCAGCCATATAGTCCTTATCCTTTCCCCTGCATATGCAGTACTTCTATTATACCATATTTGTGCTACTTTTGGAATAGTTTTCTAAATTTTTCACATTTTTTTTAGAGAAAGACCTATACATAAAAGACGGCAATTTTAATATTACCGTCCTTGTGCATGATTATACCAATTTATTCAGAAAAGCCTGCACTGATTGCCTTTGCAGTTTCAGCCAGATAGTCTACATCAAGAGTTTCAAGAGCACCAGCGTCACACGCAGCTGCAATTCTGGTATCAAGCGGAATCCTTTCCAGAACCATAACAGGCGTACTGTCTACTGCATCATCATTGCCAAAAAGTGGGATTTCCCTGCCGCAGTCAGGACATTTTATAAATCGCATATTCTCCACCATTCCAAGTACAGGAATATTCATCATTTCAGCCATTTTAAGCGCCTTCTGAACTATCATAGATACAAGCGACTGTGGTGTGGATACAATGATGATTCCATCCACAGGAAGTGACTGGAACACAGTCATAGGAACGTCACCTGTTCCGGGAGGCATATCAACAAACATATAGTCAACATCGCCCCACTGTACATCCTCCCAGAACTGCTTTACTACACCGGAAATAACCGGACCACGCCACAATACAGGATCTGTCTCGTTCTGGAGCAGCATATTCATTGACATTACCTTTGTGCCGTTCTTGGTTATATGAGGGATAAGTGAGCTGCCATTTACCTCAGCAAACTTATCAATACCGAAAATCTTAGGAACAGATGGACCTGTTATGTCTGCGTCAAGCACTGCCGCCTTGTATCCGAGTCTTTGCATCTGGATAGCCATAAGACTTGTGACAAGTGATTTGCCTACACCGCCTTTTCCGCCTACTACGCCGATTACCTTCTTTACTCCCTGTGTATTAACCTTTACTCTTGCTTCCTTTTCTGCGTCCTGTGTTGAACAGTTTCCATTGCTTGCACATGAACCGCAGTCGTGATTACATTCTGACATTTCAATTACTCCTTTTATCTGTGATTATATTGTGCTTTACACGTCACTATGTATTATAGCACATGACATTTCAAATTGCAAGAGCAAAAACGCACAATAGTATCAGTCCAACAATATTTACAATAAGAAATACTGACATATATTTTCCTCTTTTAGAAGAACTTTCCTTTGAATAAAACTGCCATGAGATAAGGCTTGCCAGCGATGCTACAGGCGTTCCAAGTCCTCCTATATTTACTCCTCTGAGCAGTTCAGAAGCATTGTCGGTAAAGGCTGACAACATAACTGCAGCCGGAACATTGCTTATAACTTGCGATACAAGAACCGATACTATAAGCTCACATCTCGACATCATAGAGAAAAGCGCAGTGCTGATAATATCAATTCTTCCTATGTTTCCTACAAATATGAAAAAACATACAAATGTAAAAAGCAGAAAATAATCAATTTTTCCATAGAGCTTAGGCTCTGTAAGAAGTCCGGCGCATACTATTACAAGGCATACAATATATGGAATTATGCGCAGCACCGTCAAAATACAGACTATAAACAGAACTACCATGACTGCAAGCTTTATAGAATCAAGTTTTGTCTTATTTGAATGCGAAATAACCATTGGCTCATTCTTAACAAGCAAGCAGCTCAAGATAAGAAGAATAAAGCTCAGTACGCCTATCGGCAGTAAAGTTGATATGAAATCACCTAAATTCAGATTGTATTGACTGTACAAATAAAGATTCTGAGGATTTCCTATTGGTGTCATCATACTCCCTAAGTTAGCCGCTGCTGTCTGAATTACGATAGTCATAATGCAGCTTATATTGCCTGCTTGTCCGGAATACAACATAAGTGTAAGAGGGACAAAAGTTATTAAAGCTACGTCGTTAGTCACAAGCATTGATGTGAAAAAACATACACACATAAGAATGAAACATAGAGCACGTGAATTTTTTACATATCTCAGAAGAGTTTCTGTAAGCTTTTCAAATACTCCAGCACTCCTAAAACCTGCTACTACTCCCATAAGACAAAAAAGCAGTATAAGGACGTTAAAATCAATATATTCTTCATATCCAGAATCCGGTGGAACTGCTGCCATTGAAAGCACAGCTGCTATGAAAGCTACAGTGAGAACAGTTTGACTCCTTATAAATCCAACGGCTTTTTCAATCAGAATTCTCATTCAGCCTCTCCTTTAACATTCTCTTTTCTAAGAATAAATATGCGTATATTAAACATACACCAACAGCATAGCACAAAATATCTACGGGATCACACACCGAGCCTATTAGTATTCCGAGTAAAGACGTTTTGTCTATTCCGAGAATACCTGTGATATCAATTGCCTGAAACAGCTCGGCTAATACTCCAAGCAAAAATAATCCGGCTGGCAATACTGCTGTATTCGCCTTTGACACTCTTGTCCAGAATATCCTTATGAGAAAATATATGACTGGAAGAACAAGAATATCTCCCACATACACTCTGACAATTCCACCATCAAGCAATGAACCTATCAATATCTCTACAAAAAGAAGTATAATAAAAATAACTGCGTAACAAAAACGATATTTCTTCATCAGAGTCAACTCCTGAATTGCAATTAAAAGGATGACTATTTGCCGTTGTTGATATTACTCAGGCAATATCTTTATAGCCTGCGCTTATAAGCAGTTTTTTTGTGTATTCATCTGAAGGATGGGAAAAAACATCAGATGTCTTTCCCTCCTCAACTACAACGCCATTTTTCATTATAAGCACGTAATTACACAATCTGCTGACAGTTCTTAGATCATGGGATATTAGCAAAATAGATACTCCTGTTTCATGTGCTATCTCTTCAAGCAGGTCAAGTATCTGCTTTTGTACTGTTACATCAAGAGCAGAAACAGGCTCGTCAGCTACCAAAAACTCTGGCTGCAGCATAAGGGCTGAGGCTATGCTTACACGCTGACGCTGACCACCAGATAACTGATGTGGGTAACGTGTTCTGAGCTCTTCAGGCAGCTTTACAAGATATAGCATCTCTCTCACACATTTGCTCCGCTGTTCCTTTGAAAGAACTGTACAGTTCTTCAAAGGTTCTTCAAGTATCCATTCTACTGTTTTTGTCGGATTAAGCGAACTGCCTGCATCTTGGAATACCATCTGCGGATGATTTGTACTGCTTTCTATTGAACCGGTATACTCTTTGTGAAGTGCAAGTATACATCTTGCAAAAGTAGTTTTTCCACACCCTGATTCTCCGCAAAGTCCTACTATTTCGCCCTTATGCACTGTAAGAGACAAGTCTCTCAATACCTGAACCTTTGTCTTTTTCCGAAGCATTTTACCAGAATTATTGGTATAATATGCGTCAAGCCCTGATACTTTAAGTACCACCTTGTCGTATATACAGCTATCCTTGGCGGGTTTGCTTACAAATTTGGGAATCGCTGCAATAAGCTCCTTGGTGTATGGCTGCATAGGATTTTCAAAGATATCATCACTATTTCCATCTTCAACTGCAATGCCGTTCTCCATTACGAGCATTCTTCTGCAAAGCATACGCACAATCGAAAGATCATGAGATATGAATAATACAGCAGTGCCGTTTGAGCTGCAAAGCCTCTCAATAAGCGAAAGTATCTCGCTTTGTACGGTCACATCAAGCGCTGTTGTAGGTTCATCAGCAAGAAGTATCTTAGGCCCTGATGTAATCGCTGCTGCTATCATTGCACGCTGCCTTTGTCCGCCAGAAAGCTGGTGTGGGTAGGAGCTGTATATTTTCTCTGGTTCAGGGAGCTCAGCCTCCGCTATTACTTCAAGGGCACGAGCCTTTCTCTCCTCTTTAGACAGTCTGGTATGAAGTCTTAACGTCTCCTCTATCTGCAAGCCTACTGTTTTGGATGGATTTAGTGATGTCATAGGCTCCTGAAATATCATGCCTATTTCTTTGCCCTGTATTTTTCTGAGTTCTGCAGATGAAAGCTTTAAAACATCTTTCCCATCAATAAATATCTCACCTGTTATTATAGCGTTTCTATGTCTTAAAAGTCCTGCCACTGCAAGTGCGGTCATGGTTTTACCAGAACCCGATTCTCCTACAAGTCCGAATATCTCGCCTTTTTCTACAGAAAAACTAAGATTGTCAACTACTTTCTGAATTCCTTTTGAGGACGAAAATGAAATGGTCAGTTTTTTTACTTCAAGCAAAGCCATATCTACACCTCCCCAGCCTTAGTATTAAGACCGTCGCCCATAAGTCCAAAGCCAAGTACAAGCAGTATAAGTACAGTTCCTGGGAATATGCAAAGCAAAGGCTCAGAAAAAAGATACTGCTGAGATTCCGCAAGCATACCGCCAAGACTCGGCTTTGGCGGCTGTACACCTATACCAAGATAACTAAGTGCCGCCTCTGCAAGAACCGCATTATTGAATCCTATCAGAAGCGCTGAAATCAAAACTGATTTTATATTCGGAAGAATATGCACAAAGAGAATTCTCATATGAGACGCCCCCTGCAATTTCGCAGATTGAACATAACAAAGTCCCTTGCTCCGCAGGAATTCACCTCTCACAACTCGCGCAAAACTTGGTGCAAAGGCTATACCTAAAGATAAAACAAGCTGAAGCTCTCCCGTTCCAAAAATCGCTATTATCACAAGAGCAAGCAGCACACTGGGAAATGCAAGAAATGCATCAGCAGTGCGCATGAAAATTGTATCAATTATGCCGCCAAAATAACCTGAAAATGCACCTGTTATTATACCAAGTCCTGCTCCTAAAATAACTGTTCCAAAAGCAGTCAGTATGGTTATGCGACCTCCTATCATTATACGGCTTAAAACATCACGTCCAAACTGATCACACCCCATTGGATGAGCAAGCGATGGTGAAGCAAATTTCATGCTGTTGTCGATTGCTGCTGGATCGTATGGAGTCCAGATACAGCCGACAAGTATGAGCAAAAGGACTATCCCAGCTATGGCAGCTCCAATTCTAAATGTTGTACTTTTCATATGTTTCCTTTACATTACTCCCACGACAGCCTGTGAAGTTGTCCCTCTGTTTCGAGCTCCGGGTAATCGTTTTGCCTGAGTGCTTCATAAGCTGCAATAGCTACAGCGTTTGAGAGATTCAGGCTCCGCAGTGTATTTCTCATTGGTATCCGACAGCAGCACTTCTCATGGGATACAAGAAGTTCCTCTGGCAACCCCTTGTCCTCTCTTCCGAATATGAGATATACTTTTCCTTTATATTCCATATCACTGTGTCTGTGTTTAGCTTTAGTAGTAAACATATAGTATTCACCGGCATTACGTGCAAAAAAGTCATCTAAACCATCGTAGTATGTTATATCAAGCTTATCCCAATAGTCAAGACCAGCACGCTTCAGATGCTTGTCTGTAACAGTAAATCCCATAGGCTTTACAAGATGAAGCCTTGCTCCGGTTACGGCACAAGTCCTGGCAATATTACCCGTATTTTGGGGTATCTGAGGTTCTACCAGAACTATATTTAGTTCAGTCATTTTTTGCGTCTCCTTTACGTTATTCGTGGGTCAAGCTTACGGTATATTATATCAACTGTAAAGTTTACTACAATAACTACTGCCGCAAGAAGCATTATTATTGCCTGCACTACAGGATAATCACGATTCATTATAGATGTAAGCAGGATACGGCCAAGACCTGGTATACCAAATACCTGTTCAACGATAATGCTGCCCGTTAGTATATCTGCCAGAGCCATTCCAAAGAATGTAAGCACGGGTATAAGGGCATTTTTCAATACATGGTGTAACAGTACCTGCCAGTCGCTGTTACCGCGGCTGTAGGCAGTTCTGGGGTAGTCAAGAGAAAGCTCGGTTATAAGGCTGCTTCTTAAAAGCTTAACTGCCATAGCTGCTTTGGGTATGGCTATAGATAATGCAGGAAAAAACAGTGAACCTATAAAGCCCGATATGCTCTTATCGTATGAGATAAATTCTCCGGGGGTAAATAGTCCTAAAACTATACCAAACAGAAGTGTTATAAGTATTCCCGAAAAAAACGGCGGTATGGACATCAATATCTGCCCCACAGCACATATTGAAGTGTCGATCTTTCCGCCCTTGTGCCTTGCACAGAATAATCCCACAGGTATTGATATTAAGAGAACCATAATAAACGCCATAATAGTCATTGTAATAGATATGAGCAGCTTCTCCCCTATCATTTCCCTCACCGGCATACTGTAGGAATAGGATTCACCAAAATCTCCTCTGATAAAATCAGTCAGCCATCTGATATATCTTATAAAAATGGGATCATTAAGTCCCATTTCCTCACGAAGTGCATCAAGGCGCTCCGGCGTGGCGTTTGTTCCAAGTTTAGCTGTTGCTGGATCCCCAGGTATGAGGTCAAACGCAAGAAATAAAATCAGAGATACTCCTAAAAGAGCAAGGAGCATACCCGCCAGCTTTTTTAGTGCATATTTCATAAGGGGTTGCTCCTTTCTCATAATATTACTTTTAATCTTACTCCACGGGTTTTATCTTGCTTATATCCTGAACGTAGAGAGGATAAAATTCATATCCCTCATATCCTTTGCGAATTGCTACCATTTCAGCCAGATCCTGGATATATACATTTGCTGCGTCCTCTGCAAGAATAGTAAGACATTCCTTATAAAGCTCTGTCTGAGCCTTGTCGTCTGATTCGACTAATGCGCTTTTATATGCGTTATCGTAATCCGGATTCTCATAGCTGATAAAATTATTGTCAGCATCCGATGAAAAACGTGACAGCATTGCCGTTGCAGTAAGATTTGAAGCGTCAACGCCTACTACAGTTGCTTCAAACTGACGCTCAGAATAAACATCACTGAGCCATGTGTTCCATTCCACCTGCTTTATATCAGCATTAACGCCAACTTCCTTGAGCTGGTCTGCAATTATAACCGCTGTGTCTACGTGCTGAGGATAGTTACTTGGTACAGTTATTGTAAAGCTCAAGCTTCCGTCACCATAGCCAGCTTCTGCTAAAAGTTCTTTAGCCTTTTCAGGATCGTAGCTATAGGTATCACTCAGCTCAGGCATATAATACTTTTCAAAATTAGGAAACATACTGCTTCCAAGAATTTCACCCTTTCCATCTGATACTATATCAAGTATCGCCTGACGATCTACTGCATAACACAGTGCCTTGCGTACACGTTCATCCTGGAAAGGCTCGAAATCATGGCTAAGATATACAGCCTGTACAAGATTCATTGTTCCCTCCAATACTGTGAAGTCGTCACTAAGCTGCTGTGCCTGTGATACAGGCAGATGTGCCATCATATCCACAGAACCGCCGTTAAGTGCCATTACAAGAGAATCTGAATCAGCACACACCTTGAAAGTTACATTTTCAATATACGCCTTTTCGCCCCAGTATTCATCCCACTTCTCCATGACAATATTTTCCTGCACAGAACGTGAAACATACTTATATGGACCAGTTCCTATTGGGTTAGTATCAGCATCTGTCTGATCCGCTGGCATTATAGCAGCCTTTACAGAGGCAATATATGACATGAAGTCGGGATCACGCTCAGATAGTGTGATCTCTACCTCACCTTCAGCCGTCTCCTCAATAGATACAATATTAGAAAATGCCGGTATCAGAGGTGTATCCCCGTTTGTACCGGCACAGCTTTCGATAGATGAAATTACATCCTCAGCTGTAACGGTTTCACCGTTGTGGAAGAGTACGCCGTCTCTAAGTGTAAACGTGTAGACAAGACCATCTTCAGAAAGCTCATAGCTTTCTGCTACAGCAGGGATAAGTTCTCCATTGCTGTCAGGCTTGTAGAGTCCCTCAAATACATTAAAAAGTATTTCTCTGGTAGCGGCTGCCTCTGCTTTGTGTGGGTCGAGGCTGTTCTCCAGATCCTGAGTGATGCCGACAGTAATGTGTGAGGAATTTTCTCCACTTGTCTTGTCATCTGCGGAACCACATCCGCTAAATGCTGTGGTCAGTGTTGTAAGCACGAGAATGAATGCAAGCTTCTTTTTCATGATTACCATTCCTTTCAATATGAAATTGTTTCTTACAAATGCCCTTCCCTTAGGATAAGGCTTTGCAGTGATATTATACCATAAACATGATCCAATTGCAAGAGTTTTATTTTTACTCTGCGAAATGTTTTATGTATGAAACAAAAACTGCTAAAATTATCACATATAAAATGGAAAAGCCGGCACAGATAACCTGTGCCAGCCTTGACCAATGAGGAAAATGAGGAAAAAGAATACGCAACAAAAAACGTTCACTTAAAAAATAAATGTAACGCTTTACATCGCTTACAAATTATAGTATAATACTTTTATACAGAATTGTCGAGTAATATTATTGCTGAAAAACAGTATGATATTGCTCTGAATAAGTTCAGGAGGAAAAAATGTCAATAGCAAATCCCTTAAACTCAAGGCGGCTTATTCATACTCCATCTCAGCTTGCACGCACGAGCCTTTTCTATTTGCAGGAAATAGGTGTATTGTCTTGTGAGGCGGACTTTTGCAGTAAACGAGATGCCCTTGATTCGTTTTTGTTCTTGTTTGTGCCACGTGGTCACGGTACGCTTTCATATATGGGGAATACATATAATCTAAAGCCAGGTTGTATTGCATGGATAAACTGTAATCACGGATACTCCTATAAGAGCAGCAGTGAAAGTCCTCTTGAACTCATCTGGATACACTGTTGCAGTCATTCTATGAAGGAACTATGTGCTTTTTACAGACAAAAACAAGGTTCAAATATCATTCACGCAAAAGAGCTTCAGCCTTTTATTAACATATATGATGAAATAGAAAAACTTCTTACAGAAAAGAAATCCAACTTCGAATATCATATATCACTGCAGCTTCATACTCTTGTTAATATGCTTACTGTATTTTCACAGGAGACTGACGGAGTTACAAATGCCATAAGCAGTATTGCAGAAAAAGGCGCTCTTATAAAGGAATATATAGAAAATCATTTTGCCGAAAAAATTACTCTGGATGACTTAAGCCGTGAGTTTTGTGTAAGCAAATATTATATGCTGCGTTCATTCCGTAACCAGTATGGTATGACTATAATTCAATATCTTGCTGCATGCCGTATACAGCATGCAAAAAAGCTTCTCAGATTCTCTGATATGCAGATTGAGGCTATAGGACGTGCCTGCGGTATTGATGATGTAAGCTACTTCAATCGCCTATTTCGTTCATATGAGGGCATGACTGCCGGACAGTTCAGAAAGCAATGGAAGTCATGATATATGCAAAAAAGACTGCTGCAGTTATAATTCTGCATCAGTCTTTTGCTTTGATTTATTCATTAGGCTGAACAGGGAGTTCGTTTATTGACAAGACCAAAAACTGTAATAACACACTTGCATCAGAGCTTGTTATATATCCATCCATACAGCTGTCTGCATTGGCAAGCTGCTGATCGTTAAAAGTTACGATTTTAGCCATATACTTATTGATAAATACAAGATCAACCATTGATACACTATCGTCAAGGTTTACATCACCGTAGATAATATCACTAGGAATTACTTCTTTCGTCGCAGTAGTAGTGCTGCTATCGGAAGTATTAGTGCTGCTGCTACTATCACTACTGACAGTTGTAATTACAGTGGTCGTTGTAGTTGATGTGTCTTTTAGATCAGTAGTTGTTGTTGTAGATATTGTAGTATCTTCTGCACTGTTAGAAGTTGTTTCAGTTGTTGTTGTTGTGTCGTCAGGGCCGCTGCCTGAATATGAAGTTTTCCAGTCAGCAGGGAGTTCGTCGAGAGTAATGCAATATTCACTGTTGTATGTTTCGCTGAGAGTTACTGGATCCTGATAGCGTTCACTCATAAGGTGATCTCCATACCATGGACAGAAGTAAAGCCAGCCTGCAGCCTCAACAATCATATTTTCTACAGTTGGAACAGTGTCATTCTCAGACATTGCAACCATCTTGTTGCCATCTGTAAGCTCTACAAGATAGTGGAATATTGCAGAGATGGCAGATACATTAGGTCCGCTTGTGAGGCCATCATCTCTGTTATAGTCTACATTGTATTTGTCATAGGCTACAATATCTACATACTCATCACCAGGATACCATGACGGAGAATTTGCATAGTTATAGCTGTTAAACTCCCATATAAGGTTGTGGACTCCATATGTCTCGGTAAGAGTTGTATAAAGCAGCTTCCAGAGTTCCTTATAAACCTCAGGACCTCTGTCTCCCCACCAGAACCAAGCTGTACCGTCGCCATAGTTGCCCTCATTTCCCTGAGCCTCATGAAGCGGACGGAAAATAACAGGAACGTTATTCTCCTGGAGTATTAGCAGCTGTTCTGCCAGATCTTCCATTGCTAACTGAAAATATTCATATTCCTTAGTGCCCTTAACTATAACATTGGCAGTATTAAAAGTACTATTTGAAGTTTGATAATTCTTGTAGGTACATTCCGTCCAGTCAACGGGCTCGCCAAGAGTGTAGTTCTCAAAATCAATTGGTACATTGATGTGCCACGCAGCTGTTACGATACCATTCTTATTGTTGCACCAGTCGATAGCTCGCTCTGTAGTGCCATCCTCCCAACCATATAGAGGATTGTAATTCATGAAGTCAAATCCCCTGATTGCAGGTTGCTTACCTGTCTTCTCCTGAATCCATTCAAATTCCAGCTCCATATTGCCATCGTTGCCACCGCCGTAGATCTCCTGCTGACCCGAAAGAATATGGTCACCATATACGCTCTTTAGATAGCCCATAAGAGACTTTGCCTCGGCGGTTGCATTTTCATCTGTCAGCGTACTGGTTGCCTTTGAATAATCAGTCTTAGGCGTTTTGGCAAGAGTACAATTATCGTAGATGACATATCCCCAGCCGTCACCAAATGTTACAGTATTTTCGCCCTCAGTAAGCTTAATGTCCCCAAAGCTGAATTCAGTCCATGTGTCAGTATGGGGAATCTTTACAGTCTTTGACCAAGTGCTTCCATCTGAACGCTCCACGCTTACCATTCCCTCTCTGTTTTCTCCATCATTTCCAAGATACATAATGCAGCTTGTTGTAAGTCTGTACATACCTGTTTCAGGAGCAGTTACAGTCATTGACATATTACCTGAGTTTGTTACCCAGACGAAACCCTCACCTGTATAGCCTGGATATTCATCATTATAAACCTTTGTTACAACTGTTGCACCATTTCCGAGAACCAGATCCTCACATTCGCCAGAATACAGCACATCCTCCGCTGATACCGGACATATATATGTCATGCCCACAGTCATAACAGAAGCAGTAAGAATTGCTCCCAGTCTTTTTATGATTCCTTTCATAAAGCACCTCCGTAAATTGAATATAAATGTAATGTCATTTATTTGATAATATTATACATCTATTTTTCAGTTCTGTCAATAGCATATAGTCAAAAAAACTATATAATATATAAATAGTTAAGGACAGCTTTAGCTGCCCTTAATTTCGTGTTATTTACAATTTTTCCGATATCCCATATAACTTTCAAGAATGATAGTTGCAGCTACAGCATCTAATACAGCCTTTCGCTTTTTTCCTCTTGTGTTGGTTACATTAAGGTAATTGTTAGCTGATACAGTAGTGCATCTCTCGTCCCAGAGAACAGTTTCAATACCGGTTTTAGCAGTAATTCCACTAGCAAAAGCTTTACACTTTTCAGCACGTTCACCGATCGTATTATTCATATTCTTAGGATACCCAACTACAATAAGTTCAGCACCTCGTTCCTTTGCAACATCTGCTACCTTATCCATACAAACGTCAAAATCTTTTTCAGATATAACACATACTGGTGAAGCCAAAAGCTCACTTTTATCACAGGCTGCAATTCCGGTGCGTGAATCTCCGAAGTCAACAGACATAATTACCACGGCTCAACACATCCTACTATATCATTTATATCAGCTACGCCGTGTTCATCAAGCCACTGATTCATCTCCTCAATTATTCTTACAGGGGCATATGGGTCAGTAAATATAGCACCACCAACCTGAACAGCTCTTGCGCCTGCCATCATCATTTCTATAGCAGCCTTGCCTGAATCAATTCCTCCCATGCCAATCACCGGTATCTTTACAGCATTAGCCACCTGCCATACCATTCTTACTGCAAGCGGAAATACAGCGGGGCCTGACATACCGCCAACATTATTTTTAAGTATCGGACGGTGAGTGTTGATATCTATCCTCATGCCAAGCACAGTGTTGATAAGTGAAAGAGCGTCTGCGCCGGCAGCTTCCACAGCTCTTGCTATTTCTGTAATATCCGTTACATTAGGAGAAAGCTTTACTACTAAAGGCTTTGTCGTAGCCTTTCTTACAGCAGCAGTTACTGCTGCTGCTGATTCGCAGTGCACGCCAAATGCTGCTCCACCCTGCTTTACATTAGGACATGAGATGTTAAGCTCTATCATGTGAACATCAGTATGCTCAAGCTTCTCTGCTACAGTGGCACATTCCTCAGCCGTAGAGCCGGCAATATTTGAAAGTATAACAGTATCCTTTGTAAGCAAATTGGACAGTTCCTTTTCGATAAATGCATCTATTCCAGGGTTCTGCAGACCTACTGAGTTTATCATACCGGATGGAGTCTCGGCAATTCTTGGAGCAGGATTGCCTGGTCTCATGTGAAGTGTCGTGCCCTTTGTAGCAATTCCTCCCAAAGCAGACAGCGGAAATAGCTCCTCATATTCTCTGCCATAGCCAAATACGCCGGACGCAGGTATAACAGGGTTCTTAAAATCCACACCCGCTACATTAACAGAAAGATTAGCCATTACCACTCAACCTCCTTTGATGAGAATACTGGTCCATCCTTGCAGACATGACCCATACGGCTTTCACCATTCTGATTCAGCTTGCACGCACATACAAGACACGCACCAATTCCACAGCCCATTCTTTCCTCCAAAGAGACTTCACAGAAAACATCTGCTTCATCTGCAATAGCTGCTACGAATTTAAGCATTGGCTTTGGTCCACACGCAAATACAGCGTCCACTCGGCCATCTTCTATAAGCCTTTTAAGCGGCTCAGTTACAAAGCCCTTTGTTCCGGCAGAACCATCGTCTGTGCAGAGGATAGTATCAGCTCCAGCTTTTACAAATTCATCCTGAAGTATAACAAGCTCTGCATTTCTGAAGCCAGAAATGACAGTTGCCCTTTCGCCGTAAAATTTTGCAAGAGGAAGCATGGGGGGATTACCTATACCGCCCCCAACGAGAACAACTTTCTTTGCATCGGGCAGCATTGTAAAACCTCTTCCAAGAGGACCGAGGACATCAAGTGTATCGCCAACATTTCTTGACGCTATCCACTCAGTACCCTCCTGCTTTACCTCATATACAATTGTAATACTTCCCTTTTCCTTGTTTATATCACATATGGAGATTGGCCGTCTAAGTGTAAAACCCTCAGGCAGAATGTGTACAAACTGTCCGGGTATAGCCTTTTCAGTTATATCATGACAGAGTATCTCCTGTAAAAAAAACTTCTTTCCCAGTATCTGTTTCCTTATGATCGGATATATTGATTTTGTATATTTCATTGTATACTCCTATAATTATTTGCCCATTGCAGTTACAGCTACAATATCTTCACGCATTCTTACAGCTTCTCTTCTCGCTGCCTTGGCAAATTCAGTTTCAGGACAACCCTCCTTCTTATATGCGCACATAATAGCTCTTGATGAGTTTACAATTGCACCAAGTCCCTTTTTATCAAATGCACCGCGTAGACCTTCAGCACCTCCACCCTGAGCACCATAACCAGGCACAAGGAACATTGTATGAGGAAGTCTTACTCTGAGTTCAGCAAGCTGTTCAGGATATGTTGCTCCAACTACAGCACCTACTGCTGAGTAGCCATACTCGCCAATAGTATCCTCGCCCCACTTTTCGCACATATCTCCCATCACTGCATAAATGGGAGTATCGTCAATGCACTTATCCTGAAGTTCTCCGCTGGAAGGATTGGATGTCTTAGCCAGAACGAATATCCCCTTGTCTCGCTCTTTGCAGATCTTCATAAGAGGCGCTATGCCGTCAGTTCCAAGGTATCCGTTTACTGTAAGAGCGTCTGCGCCGAAAGCTGCGATCTCAGTATCACCTACAACTGTATTTCCAAGATGAGCTGTAGCATATGCCTCCATAGTTGCACCGATGTCATTTCTCTTGCCATCAGTCATAACAAACATACCCTTTTCCTGAGCATACTTGATAGTCTCTGTGAGAACCCTTACGCCTTCCCAGCCGTACATCTCATAGTATGCAGCCTGAGGCTTGATAGCAGGCACAATATCATAAAGCTCATCTATAAGTCTCTTGTTAAAAATAAGAATAGCCTCAGCAGCAGCTTTAAGTGTAACGTTATATTTCTCAAAACAATCATTTACAATATACTCAGGAACATATTCAAGCTTTGGATCAAGCCCTGCTACAGATGGGTTTTTTGTCTCAATTATCTTCTTTATAAGTCTGTCAAATCCCATTTTAACCATTCTCCTTTTTAAAATCATACTCTGGATCCATATATCGCACGTCACCGCTGCATATGGTCATTATTGGCTTACCTTTAAAAGTCATTCCCTTGAATACAGCATTTTTTGCTTTGGAGTGGAGCTTATCGGGATCAACAGTCCACTCATATTCCGTATCAACTATACAAAGATCAGCCTCAGCTCCCACCTTTATCTCAATTCTTGGTATGGAAAGGATATCTCTCGGCTTATCTGACATAAGTCTTACTATATCAGACAGCGTAATCTTTCCATCATGGTAAAGCTCAAGAGTTGCTGCGAGTGAAGTTTCCATTCCGATAACGCCGTTCGGTGCTCTGTAAAAATCGGATTTTTCATCAGACGTATGCGGCGCATGATCTGTAACGATGCAGTCAATTGTACCGTCCAGAAGTCCTTCGATAATTGCAAGCCTGTCCTCCTCAGTTCTGAGAGGCGGATTCATACGATAGTCTGCGTCCATACTCCTTACAGCTTCATCTGTCAGCAGGAAATAATGGGGACAGGTCTCGCACGTAACTTTTACGCCCTGAGACTTGGCAAAACGTATCATTGCAACACTGCCCTTTGTTGACACGTGAGCTATGTGTATTGGAACGTTTGCACTGCCGGCAAGTATCATTTCTCTTGCAGTTATATAATCCTCGGATGCCCTGTCCATACCGGGGATATTCAGTTCATCAGAAACCTCACCCTTGTTTATAATACCCCCATTTATTATACTAAGATCTTCGCAGTGAGAGATAACAGGAATGTTTCTCTTAGCTGCACGAACAAGAGCTCGGCGCATTATTTCAGCATTTTCAACTGGCCTACCATCATCAGAGAGAGCACACACACCAGCAGCTTTAAGTGTGTCAAAGTCAGTCATTTCCTTTCCGGAAAGTCCCTTTGTGATTGCTCCTACCGGACGAATATCTACACCTGTTTTACCGGCCTTATCTAAAATATAGCGAACGGTTTCAGGTGAATCAATTGCGGGCTTTGTATTTGGCATACAAGCACCGCCTGTAATTCCTCCTGCCAACGCTGCTGCACATCCAGTGATTATATCCTCTTTAGCAGTAAATCCGGGATCACGAAGATGTATATGCATATCAAAAAGACCGGGCATTGCAACAAGTCCTGTACAATCATAAACTTCATCAGCAGTTTTACCGTCAAGTGAGGTTATAATTCCATCTTCAATAAGCAGATTTGCATTATATGTTCTCTGAGCGTCTGCAACTGTAATGTTTTTAAGCAGAATTCCTCCCATATTATCACTCCCTAAAGCAATTTACATCCATTATAATTTTACCATAAAAGACACATTAAGTCAAGCAGAATAAAAGCTTACTCCACAGCCTCCAGATACCATAACTGATTGTCAGCTCCGGAGAAGTTTTGTATGACTGCGTTGCCGGATGAAGAATAATATTTGCCGCTTGCTGTGCCATTAGACATTCCATTTGCCGATAGGCAAGTACTTCGATTTGTACGGCATGAAATACGCACTCTGCCATCAGACTGCGGCTCAAGCACAAAGGTCTGAGCAGGTGCATCAACAGGAGTGTATATCTGAGCATTGCTGCCGCTAACTACCCATCCGCCGATTTTTGCGATATCCACTACCCTATTAGTTCCATCTGATGAACACATTGCATACAACCTGTATGAATTTGTATCAATATCATAGGATATCCTGAACTGCTGAGATGATGTACCGTCGTCTGCTGCCTGTATAAGATTAGTTCCGTTTGCATCTAAACCTCCTGCTACAGTAAGATACAGTCCGCTTTCTGAATTCTTTATACGGTAAACTCCACCGGATATAATACCCTCAGTTTCACCTTTATATTCTGATGACGGGTGGATTATTACCGCATTCTTGCCAAGTGCATTATAACGTGATTCAACTAATGCAGCATCATACGTGACATTTCCTCTAAGCGGATCAGCTATGAGTACAGTTCCTTCATTTTTATCATATCCTATCAGAACAAGACAATGCTCACTTCGTTTCCATGTTACAGTTTTGCCATCTGGAGTTGTCCACGAAGAACCTGTTGTGGGATTGCACATATTTATAGTTCCCCAGATAACAACAGGAGTTCCTGCTGCTACGTACTCATAGAGCTCTGGAAATGATGTACCTGTAATGTTTTCAGCATAGGAGGCATTTTTTTGAGCTGTAAAGTATGCATTTGCTGTAGCAACGATCGCAGGTGCATAACAACCATAACCCGAAGAAAGCGTAGGTGTACCGGGAAATACATATGCAAAGTCGGCTCCATAGCTTCCGGTAAAAGTCATTCTTGGCATATACGTCATTGCCATATCATATTTATTTGCATTAAATCCATAATAATTAAGAGCAATGGTCAAAGCCGTAGCTTCACAGCCTGTGGGAAGTGATGGAGCAGCGTTTTGAAGTATGCAGCTTACTGCAAGGGCGGTACTATCCGGCATTGCTGCAGTAGTAGTTGTTGTTGTTGTCGTGGTGGTTGTAGTCGTTTCAGGTGTGGAAGTAGTAGTTATAATAGGGGGATCTATAACATATTCCTCAAAACTACAGCTAACGATCCCTGCTGCAAACGATGTGTAATAATTGATCGTAAGTTCTGCATCGCTCAAATTTATCGTGCCATCGCTGTTGCAATCTGCACTTTTAAGCTGTACTTCAGTAAATCCTGCATCAATTCCTGCTGCTGTTCCGGAATATACGGTAAGTATAATTGATGAATCATCAAGTCCTATGCTGCCATTATTATCAATATCCCCAAGAGGAAGGGTACTGGTTTCTTCTGCTTGTTCTGTTTCTGATGTTGATAAAGTTGTTGTTGTCTGGTCTGACAGCACCGGAGTCGTAGTCGTAATAGGTATGTATTCCTCTATCTCACTGACTGTTGTAACTGCTTGATCATATGCTTCTGATTCAGTTACAGTAGTAGTGGCTGTTTCAGATGTGATTTTATCCACGTAATCATTACCTAAATCAACTGCATCTGAAAGCGGTATGTCTTCCGCATATACTTTCATTACATTTGCAGTCTGTGCGCATATCATTGCGACGGTCACAATAATACTTATTATTCTTTTTTTGCCTTTCATTTTTTATTTGCTGCCTCCTTGATTAAATATACACTTAATTATATCATATAAAATCTGGTAAATCAAGGAGGCATATTATAATAATCAGATAAGCGATGCCAGATAGTTCTGTAGTCCGCAGAAAATTGTAAATGCCACTTTCTGTTGGTATTCCTCCGATTCAAGCAACGCAGCCTCATATGGATTAGAGAGAAATCCACACTCTACCATAACTGTGGGATTTTCACAAAAATAGCAGAGAAAGAGTTCCTCACCACAAAGCTTTATCTCACGTGTATTCTCTGGCTGTAGCTGAGAAACGAAAGCATCCTGAATTGATTGGGCAAGTGCAGAACTCCCCTTCACCTGGTTGGAGTAGAACATCTGTGCTCCGCTGTATGCAGGATCAGTAAATTGATTCTGGTGGATAGAAAGGCAGATAGCATTATCATATTTGTTAAATAATTCAAGTCTATTATCCATATCGGAACTTTTCTGATTGGCTATGCCTTCTACTCCATCATCATGGATGGACCTATCGGTGTCTCTTGTAACCTCAACGGTGTATCCGTTTATCCTAAGAAGCTCTCGCAAATGAAGCAATATATTCAGGTTTATTCCCTTTTCTGGCGTTCCATTTACTGAGGAACAACCACCATCCATTCCGCCGTGACCTGCGTCAAGAATAATTATCGGAGGTTCATATGGCTGTTTTATAACAGATGACTCTATTACATTTTCAATCGCCCTTGTGCCGCCAAAATAGACCGCCGCTGAGCCGACTGCTGCAACAAGTACCAGCGCTGTAAGCTTCCTTCCAATTTTCTTATAGAGTTTCTTCATGATTATGTACTCCTTCCAATCAGTTGATTTTTTGTATATGCCTACGTCAGGCAGTTGAATGATGTAACCTGCATATATGTAAATTTTATTTTTCATATTGACAAATTATACTCCATGTTGTATTATAATTTTGATTATTACTTTTTAGGAGAACATTATGATATACACTCAACTAACAAATAAAGCTATGCGTATAGCATATCAGGCTCACCAGGGACAGTATGACGTAAATGGCGTACCATATGTGTTCCATCCATATCATGTCGCTGAACAGATGACCGATGAAATCACTACCTGCATCGCTTTACTGCATGATGTTATTGAAGATACAGATATAACTCTTGAGGATCTGGAAAAAGAGTTTCCCCCTGAAGTTACAGAGGGAGTAAGTCTTCTTACGCGCGACCCAAACACAGACTATTTCGACTATGTGAGAGATATCAAAAACAGTCCTGCTGCTAAGAAAGTTAAGCTTGCCGATATAAAACACAACTCAGATACAAGCAGAATCACTGATCCTAATGTTGTTACTCCAGAAAGACTTGAGCACTGGAAAAATAAATATGAAAAGGCTATGCGCATTCTTGAGGATAATGAATAAAAAACGTTTCCGGATACAACGAAACAGCCACATTAGCCAAAATCGAAAAGGCCATAAAGCAATTCAGCCATTCTGAAAGCTCGGTCGAAAATGTAATCTAAAATGCCCTCTCGGCAGTCGCAAATGCGGCTGTCGGGAGGGCTTATTTTTTGTGGCTCTATAATAAATGTTGGGGAAAGCCGAGTAAAGCCTACAAAATAAATATCAAAAAAAGTAGAGCATATTTGAG
>CALXBL010000031.1 GCA_944386525.1 uncultured Ruminococcus sp.
ATAGCTGGTCTTTCTTTATTATACCATTTCTATCAAAAAAAGCCAAGCGAATGCTTGACTTTTTCGACAGGCTGAGCAGAGAGCCTTTAAGCTCTCTGCAAAGTTTTATAAAAGTGATATATTTAAGATATAGCAGACTTCATCTGCTTTACATATTCACCCACATATGGTGCTGCATCTCTGCCGTATTTTTCGATTATCTTGATTATAGCCGAACCTACAATAGCACCATCGGAGATAGATGCCATTTTTTTCGCCTGCTCAGGAGTAGAGATACCAAAGCCAATTGCACATGGGACGTTTGTATTTTCCCGTACTACCTTTACGATAGCCCCAAGATCCGTGGTTATCTCACTTCTTGTACCCGTCACGCCAAGGCTCGATACTATATAGAGGAAGCCCCTTGTCTCCCTCGCTATCATTGCTATTCTCTCATTTGAAGTCGGAGCAACAAGAGATATGAGGTCTACGCCGTATTTATCGCATATAGGAGCAAAGTCATCCTTTTCCTCAAATGGTACATCGGGAAGAATTATGCCATCTACACCAATTTCGGCACAGGTGCTTATAAATTTTTCTGTTCCATAAGAGAAAACAACGTTTGCATAAGTCATAAAGGCAAATGGTACAGTAATATCTTTTCTCAGTTCACGCACAAAATCAAATATCTTATCAGTAGTAATTCCGCCTGCAAGAGCTCTTATATTTGCTCCCTGGATAATCGGACCCTCTGCTGTTGGATCGGAAAAAGGAATCCCCAGCTCTATCAGATCTGCACCATTTTCAACAGCGGCACGTATAATCTTCCCAGTAGTCTCAAGGTCCGGATCTCCACAGGTAACAAACGGGATAAATGCCTTTCTCTTTTCAAATGCTTTTGCTATATTACTCATAAATATTCTCTCCTCTGTATCGTGCAATTGCTGCGCAATCCTTGTCACCTCTGCCTGAAACGGTTATCACGATTATCTTATCTTTATCCATCTCCGGAGCTATCTTCATAGCGTGAGCTATGGCATGAGCTGACTCGATCGCAGGAATAATCCCCTCAGTTCTGGACAGGAATTCAAAAGCCTCAACAGCCTCCGTATCAGTCACAGGAACGTACTCTGCTCTGCCCATATCATGAAGATTTGCGTGCTCAGGACCTATGCCCGGATAATCAAGTCCTGCCGAAATGGAGTATACAGGTGCTATCTGACCGTATTCATCCTGACAGAAATATGACTTCATACCATGAAATATACCTAACCTGCCAGTGTTTATAGTTGCGGCAGTTTCAAAGGTATCTATGCCGCGTCCGGCTGCCTCGCAGCCTATAAGACGAACATTCTTATCCTCAATAAAGTTATAGAAGCTGCCTATTGCATTTGAACCGCCGCCTACACAGGCGATAACTGCATCGGGAAGTCTGCCCTCTTTTTCCAGTATTTGATACTTTATCTCACGGGAGATGACAGCCTGAAAATCACGTACTATTGTTGGAAACGGATGAGGTCCCATAACTGAACCTAAGCAATAGTGAGTATCGTCAATGCGTGAAGTCCACTCTCTCATTGCCTCAGAAACAGCGTCCTTTAAAGTCGCAGTTCCGCTTGTTACAGGTATCACCTCAGCACCAAGCAGTTTCATTCTGTAGACATTGAGTGCCTGACGCTTTGTGTCCTCCTCACCCATAAATACAACGCACTCCATGTTCATAAGGGAAGCGGCAGTTGCTGTAGCCACACCATGCTGACCGGCGCCGGTTTCGGCAATAAGACGTGTTTTGCCCATTTTCTTTGCAAGCAAAGCCTGACCTAAAACATTGTTTATCTTGTGAGAACCTGTGTGATTCAGATCCTCACGCTTCAAGTAGATCTTAGCTCCGCCCAGTGCCTTTGTAAGCTTTTCGGCGTAGTAAAGCCTTGAGGGTCTGCCAGCATATTCATTAAACAGATCTGTAAGCTCACGGTTAAAAGCCGGATCGTTCTTATAAAAATCATATGCCTTCTCAAGCTCAATAACAGCATTCATAAGAGTCTCGGGGATGTATTGTCCGCCATGAATACCGAAACGTCCGTTTTTGTTTGTCATAGTATCAATCCTTCCTGACAGCTTTTACAAAGGCTGCCATTTTACTTTTATCTTTAAACCCGTTTGTCTCCAATGATGAGCTTGCATCTACTGCAAATGGGTGAAATCTCTCGATAATTTCACCTGCATTCAAAGGAGTAAGTCCTCCTGCCAGAAAATATGGCTTGCTTATCTCTTTGATAAGTGAATGATCGAATGTTTCACCAGTGCCTCCTCCTGAATCGAGAAGCACATAGTCGGCAGATGTGCAGTTCGCCAAAGCTATATCATCTTTACTTTCAATGCAAAACGCTTTGATTATATGGCAGTTCAAGCTCTCCCGAAGAGCAGATATATATTCTTCATTCTCATGTCCGTGAAGCTGTACTATATCAATAACTCCATCCTTTACAAGACGTACTACATTTTCGATTTCCTCGTCCACGAATACGCCAACAATATTTATCCTACTGTCAAGATTTCTCCTGAGCTCTGCTGCCTTCTCCGGAGATACATATCGCTTGCTCTTTAGCGCAAACACAAAGCCTATATACTCTGGCAAAAGCTCATTGGCATATTCTATGTCACAAAGACGTTTAAGTCCGCACAGCTTGATTTTCGTCATTTGCCTTTAAGCTCCAAAAGCTTGGCTTTTTTATCATATGCACGCATAAGAGTCTCACCTATAAGCACAGCATCTGCGCCTATTTGGCGTAGTCTTT
This sequence comes from uncultured Ruminococcus sp., assembly GCA_944386525.1. Taxonomy (GTDB): domain Bacteria; phylum Bacillota; class Clostridia; order Oscillospirales; family Ruminococcaceae; genus Ruminococcus_C. The sequence continues at coordinate 2,778 of CALXBL010000031.1, forward strand.
CCACGTCCTCAGCAGTTCTTACGCCGCTTTCTGATACAAATAAAATATCATCCGGTACAAGCTCACGCATCTTACGGCTGTTTTCAGTGTCGACAGTGAAGTCCTTAAGATTGCGGTTGTTTACACCGATTATCTTTGCGCCTGCGTTTACAGCAGTTTTCACCTCAGTCTCATCGTGCGCCTCCACTAACGCTGATATGCCAAGCTTATCACATATGCTGATATACTCACCTATCTGCTCCGGAGACAAAATTGAACATATAAGCAGCACCGCCTTTGCTCCAAGCAGTTTTGCCTCATATATCTGGTATTCATGAACAGTAAAATCCTTCCTGAGACATGGGATATTTACTTCATTTGCTATATTCCTCAGATAATCATCGCTGCCTAAAAACCATTTAGGCTCAGTCAAAACAGAAATGCAGTCTGCTCCGGCGGTTTCGTATTCCCTTGCTATCTGAAGATAGGGAAATTCTTCCGCTATGATGCCTTTAGACGGAGATGCCTTTTTACACTCGCAAATAAATGAAATATCGGGTTTTCTGAGCGCCTTTTCAAATTCAAATACGCCTTTGTCAAGTGAAAGTGCACGGCTTCTTAGCTCATCAAATGGAAGCTTCTTCTCAGCCTCTTTAACTCGCTCCATTGAATGCTTAGCAAGTTTGTCAAGTATCGTCATATCTACCTCCACCTCACGAATTTGAAATTTTAATTATCTTTTCAAGGGTATCCGCAGCTTTTCCGCTGTCTATAGTTGCAGCCGCAAGCTTTATGCCGTCAGCCAGTGACTCTGCCTTGTCACCAATATAGAGCGCTGCGCCTGCATTCATAAGAACAGCGTTTCTTCTGTGGCCCTGCTCACCATTTAAGATGCTGCGTGTTATCGCTGCATTTTCAGCCGGACTGCCGCCAAGCATATCTTCACTTGTGCAGCGTTCAAAGCCGAAGTCCTCTGGTGTTATCTCATAAGTCTTAAACCAGCCGTCATTGAATTCTGCAACTGTTGTGGGTGCGCACATGGATATCTCATCAAGCTTATTCTGACCGTATACCACCATGCCTTTACTTACGCCAAGCTTCATAAGAACCTGCGCAAGAGGATCTACAAGTGATCCGTCATACACGCCTAAAAGCTGCCTGTTTGGATGTGCCGGATTTGTGAGAGGTCCCAGGATATTGAATACCGTTCTAATTCCCAGTTCACGTCTTATGCCGCCGACATATTTCATTGATGTGTGGTACTTCTGAGCAAAGAAAAAGCAGAAATTCACCTTTTCGAGCATCTCAATACACTTTTCAGGCTCAAGTTCTATATTGACTCCCAATGCCTCCAGACAGTCAGCAGTTCCACAGTCTGAGGAGGCCGCACGGTTGCCGTGCTTTGCTATCTTCAGTCCGGCTGCTGCACATACTATTGCAGCTGTAGTGGAAATATTGAAGCTGTGTGCATTATCTCCTCCGGTGCCTACGATCTCGGTCACGTCAAAGCTGTGTTTAAGCTTAGTCGCCTTATCACGCATTGCTGCTGCACAGCCGGTTATCTCCTCAATAGTCTCAGCCTTTGTGCTCTTTGTAGAAAGAGCCGCAAGAAATGCCGCATTCTGAGTTGGTGTAGTTTCACCGCTCATTATCTCTGAAATAACAGTGTATGCCTCATCATAAGTCAGATCCTGCTTATCTACGATCTTAACAATAGCCTCTTTAATCATGACAATAACCTCCTAAGATAAAGTTTCTGAGCATCTGTCTGCCGTCAGGTGTCATAATGGATTCCGGATGGAATTGTACACCAAATATTGGGTATTCCCTGTGCTCAACAGCCATGACCTCACCGTCCTCAGTGAGGGCTGTTATTGCAAGACAATCAGGTATAGTATCAGGATTTACCGCAAGAGAATGATACCTTGCAACGAGAGCAGTCTCCGGTATCTCACGGAAAAGAGGACAGTCCGAACTGAATCTCACTTCTGACTGCTTGCCGTGCATAAGCTCCTTTGCGTATGTCACCTTTGCGCCGTATGCTGCACATATTGCCTGATGCCCAAGGCACACGCCAAGAGTTGGAATCTTCCGGGATAGAGTTTTTGCAATCTCTATGATAATACCTGCGTCCTCAGGTCTGCCAGGGCCCGGTGAGAGAATTATTCTGCTGGGAGCAAGCTTTTCAATTTCATCTACAGTCATTTCGTCATTTCTGATGACCTTGATACCTGGTTCTATCTCTCCCACAAGCTGAAAAAGATTGTAGGAAAAACTGTCGTAATTGTCAATCAGTAAAATCATATCTCTGCCTCCTCTGCCATTTTAAGGGCGTTTACAACTGCTGCTGCCTTGTTTATACATTCCTGATATTCCTTTTCCGGATCAGAGTCGGCAACTATTCCTGCGCCGCTTCTTACAAACACCTTGCCGTTTTTCTTATATGCAATACGAATAGCTATACAAGTATCCATATTTCCGGTAAAATCAATATATCCGATCGCTCCGCCGTATATTCCACGCTTGTTGTTTTCAAGCTCCGCAATGAGTTGGCAGGCTCTTATCTTAGGTGCGCCTGAAAGAGTTCCTGCCGGAAGAACTGCGTTTATTGCATCAAGAGCGTCATGCTCAGGTCTTATCTCGCCTCTTACAGTTGATCCTATGTGCATTACGTGAGAGTAACGCTCTATACTGCGGAGTTTTTCCACCTGTACTGTACCAAATTTGCTGATTTTTCCAAGGTCGTTTCGGCCAAGGTCAACAAGCATATTATGCTCGGCAAGTTCTTTTTCGTCAGCAAGCAGCTCTGCTTCAAAAGCTCTGTCCTCAGCTTCGGTCTTTCCTCTTGGACGAGTTCCTGCCAGTGGAAATGTGTGGAGAACTCCATTTTCAAGCTTTACAAGAGTCTCAGGCGACGCTCCTGCTATTTCAACATCCATACCTGAAAAATAAAACATATACGGTGATGGATTGAGTGTTCTCAGTATACGGTAGGTATTGAAAAGGCTGCCCTCAAACGGTGCACTGAGTCTGTTTGAAAGAACTATCTGGAAAATATCACCCTCGTGTATGTGGTACTTTGCTTTTTCAACCATTTCACAATATGACGACTTATCGAATAGCGGTGTTACCTCGCCGGTAAGCCTGCCGGACAGCTCCCTTTTGGAAGTGCCACAGGTGAGGAGATTCGCCAAATTCTGTAGCTCCATAACTGCCTTGTTGTAACCTGTTTCCGGCTCATCGAGAGACATATTTGCAATAAGCACTATCTTCTGCCGAAAGTTGTCAAAGGCTATTACCTTATCAAATAGCATAAGGTCAATATCCTTGAAATTTTCGCTGTCCTCAGTTTCAATATCCACAGTAGGCTCACTGTATTTCAGAAAATCGTAGGAAAAGTATCCTACAAGTCCTCCAGTAAACGATGGCAGATAGTCGAATTTAGGACTTTTATACTCAGATAGTATCTGACGAATCTGACCTGATGGGTCGGAAGTTTTAATTCGTACGTCTCCTATCTTCATATAATTTCCGGAACAAGTCACTTCCAGCTTGGGATCAAATCCTAAAAAAGTGTATCGTCCCCATTTCTCCCTTTCGGCTACTGATTCAAGGAGATAGCAGTGAGAGGAAACATTCTTCAGCTTTCTCAGTGCTTCGATAGGCGTACAGACATCCGACAGAATCTCGCAGCTTACAGGCAGAATGTTGTACTTTCCGCTTTCGGCTATTTTCTTTACAGTTTCTAAGCTTGGTGAGTAATTCATAACAATACCTCCGATAAAAATAGGCTCCTCTGATCCTGTCAGAAGAGCCTGTTAATAACAAAACGCCCCTGACAGAATTATACTAAAACTCTGTCAAGGACGAATAAATTCTATCCGTGGTGCCACCTTGATTCACAGCCTGAAACTGTGCACTTAGCGGGATACCTACATATCCCCGGCAACTTACGTATGCCATTACGTCGCAGAATACTCAGCTAAAGCCTTTGACTGCGCCCTCAGCGGTCCATTTGCTAATCTGGGTTTCATCCGGCTCTCAGCTCCCCGGACTCTCTGTGGAATCATAATTAACGTTATCTCCGCTTCAACGGTTTCAATTATTTTGATTACTTATAGTATATCACTAATCCTCGTTTTTGTCAATAGTTTTTTGAAAAAATTTTTGACCTTTCGTCGTTATGATATCAATACAAGGAATTTAAGCAGTCTGAGAACGTCGAAGATGTTTACATAACCGTCGCCATCCATATCACAGGCGGCATAATTTATCTCAGATATATCCTTCAGATTTACAATGTACTTCCTTAACCAGACGCAGTCCACCATACTTATATCTCCATCACCATTTACATCTCCCTGTATGATTACAGGTACTGAGCTGGTTGTAGTTGTAGTTATAGCTGTAGTTTCAGTTTTAGTTATTGAAGTAGTCTCAGCAATGGAAGAGGTTGTCACATTAGTAGTTGTGGTTTGAGCAGTTATCTCTGAGGAGGTTGTTGTGGTTTCCGTAGTAATGGTTGTCTCTGACGAAGTGGTCATAGTAGTTGCAGTCGTAGTACTTTCAAGCTGACCTGCACCGAGGTATGAGCTTATAGTATTAGCCCACAGCTTTCCCATTTCAGCATAGCCCGACTCATTAGGATGAACACCATCGTAAAGTCCTGATTTCATATCAACAACACTGTTTATATCACAAAACTCCACATTGTAGCCCTGGCTCTTCTTTTCAGCAGCAATAGTCATAACTCCTGCATTATATGCCGCAACACACTCATCGACCTTTGCTTGAAGTACTGCAGTATTGCTTGCGTCAATACCATATATCCAAGAGTAATTGTTGCCGAACCAGTCAGCTCTTACTTCTGCATCAAAAAACGGAATGGAAGCAAGAAAAAGCGTATCTGTACTATCGGAGCTTTCAAGTATCTTGTCAACAAGTTTCTCCAATCGTTCAATTGCATCATTGGAGTCGGTGACAACATCTATATCATTAGTCTTGTCCAGACGTGCATCAAGCAGATCATTTGTACCTATTTGCAGCAATATCATATCAGGATCATAAGTTTTGACCATATCCCCATTGCCAAACAGCGTTTCATAAATACCGCTTCTTCCCCCATACTGCTGAATTGCATAACCGCTGTATCCACAGTGCTGTGGGTCATATGTGATAGTTGTTCCGTTCCAGTCATATGTTGCTTCATCTGACCAGCTGTTTTCAGGTCCTACCATATCATATGATATGCCCTTTTCCTGAAGATAATAGCACAGATACTTTCTATATCCATTATCACCGCTTATATAGCCGTGTGTTATAGAATCACCCACGCACATTATCTTGTACTCAGACCCGTCCGTTTCAGCAGCTCCTGCATTTGTAACATATGCAGTTGAAGCCATTGTACCTGCAGCCACACCAACAGCTGTAATAAAAGCTATCCAATTCCTCTTTTTCATAAAATCTCTCCCTTTCGACTCATGTAACGTTTCGGTTATCCTCTTTATCAATATTAGTCGTGGAGTTTACGATGGTCAATTACACGTACAGCCTTGCCCTCGCTTCTTGCTATGGTTTTAGGTGCAACAAGATGAACTCTTGGTGAGATTCCAAGCATAGTCTTGATAGCAGATGCCAGCTTCTTCTCACGGATATCCAGCTCATTCTTTGCTGCCTTGTACTCCTCCGGAGTAAGCTCAACATTGATGTCGAGCGTATCTGTATTGTTTACACGGTTTACCTCAATCTGATAGTTAGGTGTATACCCCTTGTTCAGGAGAACTGTTTCGATCTGTGACGGGAATACGTTTACGCCTCTTATGATGAGCATATCATCACTTCTGCCCATAGGCTTTGACATCTTTATAAGTGTTCTGCCGCAGGAGCACTTCTTTCTGGACAGTACACAAATATCACGTGTACGGTATCGAATAAGTGGGAATGCCTCCTTTGTGAGAGATGTAAATACCAGCTCACCCTTTTCGCCGTCAGGCAGTACCTCTCCCGTATCAGGATCAATTATCTCAGCAAGGAAGTGATCTTCATTGATATGCATACCTGTCTGCTCCTCACACTCAAAAGCAACGCCAGGTCCTGATGTCTCAGTCAGACCGTAAATATCATACGCCTTGATTCCCAGTAGTTTTTCTATATCATGGCGCATTTCCTCAGTCCATGGCTCAGCGCCGAAAATACCCGCCTTCAGCTTGTTATCCTCCGGCTTATAGCCTCTTTCCTTGAGAGATTCGCCGATATATGCTGCATAAGAAGGTGTACAGCAGAGAATTGTAGAGCCAAGATCCATCATGAACTGTATCTGTCTTTCTGTATTACCAGATGACATAGGAAGTGTAAGGCATCCTACCTTATGAGAACCACCGTTAAGTCCAGGACCACCAGTGAACAGACCGTAGCCATAGCTTACATGACATACGTCCTCATTTGTACCTCCTGCAGCAACAATAGCTCTTGCACAACAGTCTTCCCAGATATCAACGTCATTCTGTGTGTAGAATGCAACTACACGTCTGCCAGTAGTACCAGATGTGGACTGTATGCGGACACACTCGCTCAGATCCTTTGCCAACAGTCCATAAGGATACTGATCACGAAGATCAGCCTTGGTAAGGAATGGGAGCTTCTTCAGATCGTCAAGAGTTTTAATATCATCAGGTGTAACACCCTTTTCATCCATAAGCTGCTTGTAATAAGGCACATTCTCATAAACATGCTTTACCTGTGCAGCAAGTCGCTCCTCCTGAAGCTTCTTCATGTCCTTATAAGCCATGGTCTCAATGCCCGGCTGGTAATAACGCTTTTCCATTGTAGTAAACTCCTTAAAACATAAAAATAATTTTCCGTTCTAGACGGATAAAAGGCTTGCAAAATACTTCCCGAAGGAGTATAATTATTAAAACTGAAAACCACAAGGAGGAACATCTTATGATAATAGATTTCCACACTCATGTTTTTCCCGGTAAGATTGCCGAGCCTACAATAAATTTCCTTTCAAGCAAAAGTGGCTATATTCCATTTGGCAATGGCACACATCATGACCTTATTGCTCTTATGGACAAGGGCGGCATTGATAAAAGTGTAGTGCTGCCTGTTGTAACAAAGCCTACGCAGTTTGCTTCTGTCAACAGATTCGCCGCTGAGCTTAACAACTCTGAACGTCTCTGGTGTTTCGGAGGTATACATCCGGAAGATGAAACTCCCGAGGTTCATCTTGATGAGATAAAGAAGATGGGTCTTTACGGAATAAAACTCCACCCTGACTATCAGAATGCATTTATTGATGATGAAAAGTACATTCGCATCATACGCTATGCTCTCTCCATCGGACTTGCAGTAATAACTCATGCAGGCGTAGATGACGGCTGCGACGGAGAAGTGAAATGCACACCCGACAGATTCCTGCGTGTTATGGACAAAGTGTTCAGCGGAAATCCTCCCGATGATACAAGGCTTATCCTTGCACACGCCGGAGGATTCAAAATGTACAGTGAGGTCATAGAAAAATTATCTGGACTTCCGCTATATTTCGACCTTGCATATGTGGCGCAATACACAGAACCTGAAACTGTTATGTCGGTTATCCATGCTCACGGTGCAGACAGGATACTTTTTGCCTCAGACAGTCCATGGGCTGACCCGGGAACCTGTGCTGAGAAGATAAGACAGCTTCCCCTAACCGCAGAAGAACAAGAAAAAATCCTCTCCGGAAATGCACTATCACTCCTTGGGAAATAACCGTTATTTATTCTACCACATTTTTTCTTAAATTTCAAGTATTTTTTGCACTTTCACTATATTTTTTCAAAGTATGCCTTTTAACACAGAAAGAGCAGGGATTTTCATAATATATCCCTGCTCTTTATTATTTATCCTATTATTTCATCCCATGTGGGAGACATACCGGCAGCAAACTTTGAATAATACATCAGTATATATGACGCATCAGACAGCTGTACCTTTCCATCACTGTCAACATCAGCCCGCTCCTTATCCACATTGGTCTCCAGACCTGCACTTGCATTTGAATAATAAGAAAGTATAAGAGACGCATCAGCGAGATTCACCTTTCCATCTGCGTCCACATCTCCGGTCAACACCGTCTCTCCGGAGAAATATTGCAGCAGAATGTAATACTCACTTACAAGAACATTATTATCGTCTATATATTCTGTACTGCTGAGTATCTGACACGACGAGCTTTCGGCTGACTGTATTGTAATGTAAAAGTGAAACTCACTTCCGCTTGTATCTTCAAAGTCGGGATCAGTTACCACAATATTCTGTGTAAAAGATGCATCGTTATCATTTTCAGCCGTAAATACAACAGTATATTGAGATGCATAATTGCCTGAGTCCACAAGATATTCGCATCTGCTAAGCTCCATCTTATAAACCGCTCCGCCTGTCTCATCAGAAAGAGATCTGTCATAATATTTAAAGATACCCTCAGGCTCCGTCTTGTGGACAGTAACAGCAATATTTCCACTGCTTTCCATATGGATATATATTGCTCCCGTTCTATCGAGGAGAGTTATACCCTCCTCCACCGGAAGCAGCTCCGCACTGACAGCATATACCGAATCTGTAAGAAAAGCTGAAGAAATAACCACACTGCAGATAAACAGAAAAATTCTTCTTTTAAAATTTCTCATAATATCACACTACTGACTTATAGTACAATATTTCAGTTACAGCAGTTCCGTTTGTATGGAAATCAAGAATATAGCCGTCGTCTGTTTTGTATCGGTAAGTGTATGTATCAACTATTTCACATTCTGTACTGCCATATGCTGCAATTATAGAATCAACAGACGATCCTCTCGTTATACCCTTATTTGTGCACACATTATCCCCTGTAAGAACTATCTCGGTTATCTGCTCCTGAGTAGTACCGTCAGCCATCGTCATTACCTCAGTGTTTACACGATACCCATCACACGTATATATGTATGCAGCAGTACCACCATATACAGGCGTACCGTCAGATACCTTCTGTGCCAGACTTCCAAGTGCAGGCTGCATCTCGCCAACTTTCATAGCAATTTCATCAATAGTAAAGCAAAGATCCTGTGAGGGTGTGAACATTCCATCCGGCATATTCACTGTTACAAGTGTGGTTTCTGTTGTAGAAGCAGTAGTTGAGACTTCCGGAGGCGTTGTATTCACCGGCGGTTTTGTAACTGTTACTACTACTGTTATTACTACTGTCTTTGCCGTGGTAACTCGTCCGCCGCCTCCATTTCCTACAAACTGAACTTTCTTTGAAACAGTAGTGCCAGTCTCGCTTGAATCAGACGTTCCGGTGCCTGTAGTTGTAGTCGTGGATATTATAGAAGTCGCATCTGTAGTAACTGTGGTCGCCAGATCAGATGATACAGTCACATCGCTCTGGACCTCGATCTGATCTGAATCATCAATACTGTTGTTCACCTTATTTCCGCATGAACATCCCACAAATGCTGCAGCAGCGGCGGTTAATAAGGCCACAAGCGCAAGCCATCTCTTTTCCATAAACCTCTTCCTTTCTCATTTTCTTACTGCCATTTAGCTATAACTCACCTATTTTATTATAATTATACTCAAAAATCATTGCCTGTCAACGGATTTTCCCAATTCTTATGAAAAAAGGTTGTTTTTTACTGATTTATGTATAATATCACTGCAAAAACTGTTGAATTTAGATTTTGACTGTGGTATACTAATTAAAGTTAAAACTAATGAAGGAGACATTAAAATGCCCGATAATAATAAAAAATGGATAGGCGCATGGGGAAATGCGATCTCTATCGCAACCAGAACACCTGAAAATTATGCAAAAAATCTTACACTTCGCTATCCCGTAAAGATGCTCATTTCCGGATGCGCTTTGAAGATAAAGCTTGATAATTTCTGCGGTACAGAAACTGCTGCAATAACTGCTGTATATGCTGCAAAATCAGATGGAAACTCTGAAATTGCAGCTGACACCTCCATACAGCTCACCTTCGGTGGAAAAAACTCCGTTACAATACCTGCCGGCGAGACAGTCACCTGTGATCCTGCTCAAATGGATATTAATGCCGGTGAATTCATCACCATAAGCATTTACCTTGCCAATTTCACTGAAATGCGCTCAGCTGTACTTATTACAGGACCTCTTTCAAAAGGCTTCTTTGCAGTGGGAGATTGCGCTGCCTCGGAAAAACTCCCCGACAAGCTTTCTAATAAGACAAACTGGTTCTATTTCCTGAGTGATATAAGCGTACTCACCGAACCGAAAAAGCGCACTGTCATATGCTTTGGCGACTCGATCACCGCTCAGGCGTGGCCTGATTTCCTTATGGAACGTGCTCTTCAAATTTCCGGAGGAAATACTGCTGTAGTAAGAAAGGCTGCCAGCGGAACAAGAATACTCAGACAATACGATAATATAACCTACGATTCCTACGGCTTAAAGGGCGATATCCGCTTTCCACGAGAAACTCTTGTGGACGGAGCAGATACTATTATTATACAGCATGGCATAAATGATATAATACATCCCGTAGGAACAGAAGTTAACAAGTTCCGTCCGTGGAGCGATCTTCCCACGGCTGAGGAGATGATAGAAGGTCTAAGATATTATATCCGCCTTGCACATGAGAAAGGTATGAAGGTCTACCTTGGAACTCTACTGCCCATTGAAGGCTGGAGAACTTATGCTGATTTCCGTGAAAAGCTCCGCTTGGACGTAAACAATTGGATACGCACTACCAATGAGGCCGATGGCTGCATTGATTTCGATATGGCAGTATGCGATCCGACGCATCCTTCACGCTTTGACGAAGGTTGCGACAGCGGAGATCATCTCCACCCAAGTATTAACGCATACAAACGCATGGCAGAGGCTGTCCCGTATGAAATTCTAACATGAAATTTATAAAGTCCATTCCTGCTGTATTGACATTTGTTACAATAAATGTTATAATTTTAATCAGATGATTATTAAATACAGAAACAAACAGCTATTATCAAAATAAAAATACAAAATATAAAGGAGGATATTCATATGAAAAAGAGAATCGGTATTCTGACAAGCGGCGGCGACTGTCCCGGACTTAACGCCACCATACGAGGTGTTGCAAAGGCGTGCTACGAAATGCTTGGACAGGACAATGTGGAAATCGTAGGCATCAGCAACGGCTACTACGGACTTATCCATAATATCTGCCGTGAGATGAAGCCGGAGGATTTTTCTGGTATCCTTACAAGAGGCGGCACTATCCTAGGTACAAAGCGTCAGCCGTTCAAGATGATGACTGTCATCGGTGAGGATAACATCGACAAGGTTAAGAACATGAAGAAAACCTATAAGGATCAGAAGCTTGACTGCCTGCTCACTTTGGGCGGCAATGGCACTCATAAGACCTCAAAACTCCTTTCTGATGAGGGCCTTAATGTTATTGGTCTGCCAAAGACTATCGACAACGATATCTATGGTACAGATGTAACCTTCGGTTTTCACTCTGCTGTTGATATTGCTACCGACGCCATCGACAGACTTCACTCAACTGCAAATAGCCACTCTCGTATTCTCCTATGTGAGATAATGGGCAATAAGGCCGGCTGGCTTACCCTTTATTCCGGCATTTCAGGCGGCGCTGATATAATCCTTATCCCTGAGATACCATACGATATCGACAAGGTTTGTCAGTCTGTTATTAAAAGAACTGAAAGCGGCAAGAATTTCTCTATTATCGCAGTTGCTGAGGGCTGCTTTGATACTGCTGAGGCTAAACTCAAAAAGAAAGAACGAGCTAAGCTCCGTATGGAGGCTGGTATCACTACTGCAACTAACCGTATTGCTGCTCAAATCCAGCAGAAAACCGGTCTGGAGGCAAGAGTATGCGTTCCAGGTCATATGCTCCGTGGAGGTATTCCAAGCGCTTACGACAGACTTCTGGCAACTCAATTCGGCGAATATGCAGCACAGCTTATCCGTGATGAAAAGTATGGAATGACTGTTGCTAAGGTAGATGGAAACATCACCGCCAACAATCTTGAGGATATTGCAGGCAAGACTAAGTTTGTTGAACCTGGATGTCAGCTCGTTACTACCGCTAAGAATATCGGCATTTCATTTGGCGGCTAATGAATATATAAAATTAACGGGACTGTTCTTCCAGTCCCGTTTTAGTTTACTTTTTAGCCTTGGGAGCATCTGTGCGCATGGTAAGCGCAATACGCTTACGCTTCAGATCCACATCAAGAACACGTACCTTTACCACATCGCCTACCTTTACCACATCCAGCGGATGCTTCACCCGGCGGTTTGACAGCTGAGATATGTGAACAAGTCCATCCTCATGTACACCAATGTCTACAAAACAGCCAAAATCTATAACATTGCGGACTGTTCCCACAAGCTCCATGCCCGGCTTTAGGTTCTTCATCTCCATAATATCGCCGCTGCGCATAAGCGGCAGCGGCAGTTCGTCACGTGGGTCACGTGCAGGCTTTGCAAGCTCCTTTATTATATCTGTTACAGTAGGGACTCCGACTCCTGCCTTTTCGGCAATGGCGGAAAATCCTCTCTTTTCAGCAAGAGCTGGTATCTCAGAAAGCACCTTGCCCGACAGATCAGCAAGGGTAAATCCACACTCACAAAGTATCTTTTCAGCCGCCGCATAACTCTCGGGGTGTACTGCTGTATTGTCAAGAGGATTCTTAGCACCCGGTACTCTCAGAAAACCTGCACATTGCTCAAACGCCTTAGGTCCAAGCTTGGATACTTTTTTAAGCTGTTTGCGGTCGGTAAATGCGCCGTTTTCGCTTCTGTATGCAACAATATTCTTTGCAATAGTCTGATTTATTCCGGATATGTGAGACAGCAGCGAGAAAGATGCTGTGTTCAGATCAACACCAACATGATTCACACAATCCTCAACTACACCGTCAAGTGCTGCTTTAAGCTCGTTCTTAGGCATATCATGCTGATACTGACCAACTCCGATAGCCTGCGGATCTATCTTCACAAGCTCAGCCAGAGGATCCTGCATACGCCTAGCTATTGAAACTGCACTTCTCAAGGATACATCATACTCCGGGAATTCCTCGGCTGCAAGCTTAGACGCTGAATAAACTGACGCCCCAGCTTCTGATACGACCATATATTCAACTTTATAAGGAATTGTTTTCAGCACCTCTGCCACTACAGCTTCAGCTTCTCTGGAGGCTGTACCGTTACCTATGGAGACGGCTGTTACGTTATGATCTATTATCATACGGCGGATTGTATCCTTGCCCTGCTCCATTTTTGCTCCTGCACCTATTGTGATATATGCAACTCCTGTATCTAGAACCTTACCTGTAGGATCGACTACCGCAAGCTTACAGCCGGTACGGTATCCAGGGTCTACACCAAGGACAGTTCTGCCCTTCAGCGGTGCTCCCATAAGCAGCTGCCTAAGGTTAGATGCAAAAACCTTTATAGCAGACTCTGCTGCGGATTCTGTAAGTTCACGGCGTATTTCACGCTCCACAGCTGGAAACAGAAGTCTTGAAAAGCTATCCTCAGCAGCAGCTCTTACGATTTGAGCTGCCATGCTGTCGTTCTTTACGAATCTGCGTATCATTACAGCCTCGCCCTTGCCCTCCGGAAGAGCTACTGTTACCTTCAATGCGCCCTCACGCTCACCTCTGTCAAGAGCAAGCACCCTATGTCCTACAAGCTTTTCAACCGGCTCTTGATAGTCGTAATACATCTGATAAGGCGTTTCAGCTTCCGGGTCTGTTGCCTTTGAATATATAGTACCGGAAATCTGAGTGAACCGGCGCATCTGCTTTCTCAAATCAGCATCATTTGCCATTTCCTCGGCCAGAATGTCCATTGCGCCCTGTATTGCCTCGTCGGTACTATTTACATCAAGCTCCTGGTTTAAAAAAGCCTCCGCTTCAGCCTTGGGATCAGTTTGCACATTTTGCTCCATTATGATTTGCGCAAGAGGTTCAAGCCCCTTTGCTATTGCAGTTGAGGCTCTTGTCTTTCTCTTTGGTCTGTATGGAAGATATAGGTCCTCAGCCTCAACGAGAGTTTCAGCTCCGCTTATCTTATCAGCGAGCTCAGCTGTAAGCTTGCCCTGAGCCTCTATCAGGGAGATTATCTCCTCCTTGCGGGTTTCGAGCTTTCTGAGATACTGTAATCGGGTGTCAAGCTCACGAAGCACTTGATCATCAAGTGAACCTGTTGCCTCCTTACGGTAACGGGCTATGAACGGTATAGTCTTTCCGTCATCAAGCAGTTCAACTGTCCTGTTCACCTGTTCAAGCCTCAAATTCAGCTCATCTGCTATCTTCTTATGAATATCCATTATTTCTACTCCTTTATATCACACATAAAAAGGCGCGGTCTTGTTTGATAATATCTGCCGATAATAAGTTTTTGTTACTGCAAAGCCAGTCCTGATGTGTCGTAGTGAAAACTATCATAACTTCTGAGCAATAATGCCGCCAATTTCTGTGATGAAAGCTTACTAAGATCACCGCCGCTCTGGACCCATTCGTACTGCAGCTTCAAATCTGTAAGTTTTGCAGAAAAAGCATACTGGGCATCATAATAATCCTGACGCAACACAGAATAGGGGGTTCCTTCCTCATCAAACAGCTCATATGTTATCACACCGTCAGTTAGCGTCTCACGGAAATAATACTGCTCCCTGACCTGATTTTCATGAACGAAAAAGCTTCCCGCACCGTCGAATCTGTAATCTTCCGCAATACATATGTTCTCTGAAATATAAAGCATCTCCTTTGTATCTGGAGAATAACACAGCGAAAGCTGCTGAGATACGTCAAAGAATCCACTGTCATCAAGCATGAGCACTTCGATCTCATCCAGGATACAGTTGCGTACTCGGTATATTTTAACATTAGTCTTAGAAGTCTCCCGATCGTATGCAATGCTCATGAGTTCAGGACTTCCATCAAAGTCCATATCAAGAAAACAACACGATGTATAACCCTCGTCCGGCTTTTCAAGTATCCAATCATCACGCTGCTTTGTGAGCATCATCACAATGTCATCAGAAGAATAAACAATATTCTCTTGCTCCGAAACGCTACTCATATGCTCTTTCTTTTGCCAAGCATATACGCCGCCTATGACTGCCGCAAGAATGCTTGCCTCTATTAATACTACTGTTGCCTGGAAAAGAATCCGCTTTATACGACGGCTCAGAAAACGCCTTTTACCGGTGTCTTCTCCGGATGTTTCATCTCCGTCTTTTTGGCTGAATACAGGCATAGGAGGCAGTTCGCTCCATGTAAAGTTCTCAGCGGTCTCGCTGCCGTTCTCATGTTCCTTACAGTCCATAAGCTCACTCCCTTTCCTGTGCACTTCCCTTCTTCTTCAGGCAGTACCACATAAAGTTGGCATACAAAGCCATAATGTACTCTTGTTACGGCAGAGCCTTTACATCATAGTATACCATATTATCCCTCAAATTGCAAGGGCGAAATAAAAATCTCCGGAGCACATATGCGCTCCGGAGCAATTCATAGCTGTATATATCTTCGCAGCAGTCTCTTTGTAAATACTCCGCTTTTCTTTACAGGCGGTATCATGCGGCAAAGCTGCTCCATATACTGAGAAAGTCCGCCTACTGCGGATAAGTCTGTTGTGTAAAAATTACGTCCACGGCTCGTTGTCTCCATGACGGCTGCCATACTGTCTTCCTGTACCACAATAGAAGCACTACACTGAGAAAGCCGAAGATCCATTTCAAAAGACGGCAAATACATAGTGTAGCCTGTATGTTCCATTTCTGAAAGGAAGAATCCAAGCTGCTTTTTTAGCTGGTCACACGTTATATACGCCTGTCGCCCCAACACACCCGACAACACAGGGTCAATATATTTTTCCTCACCCAGAAGGCTAAGTATCCGGTCGCCGTTATATATTCGTGTACACCTGCATATGCTCCTTACGCTCGCACGAAGCATACTTATCCGCTGACATTCCTCTATCTGAGATTCACAAGCACCGTTAGCCTCCATCACTTCACGCAGCAGTCTCGGCGGCATATGCAGAAAGGAAGGCGCCGCTTCAAAAAAATATACATTCATAAGAGGATGTACATCTGCTTTCATACGTGTGTATATCTGAACCAGTTCATCACTCCCGGTATGCTGATTCACAGGTCTTGCTTCTGCCATGAAAAGTTCCATACGGCTGCAATAATAATTTGCGAGAGTAGGTTCATTTATAAGCGTACTTACAGGCGCTTCTCCGGGTAGCATCCTCACAAGCAGAACCGACCTCATGCCTATCGTCATCCAGCTTTCAAACTCAGGTAACACCGTTTCACTGGGCAGACGATAATATCTTATGCGATCATTGAGATAAAGCGGCAGCCGCCTTAATATTATACGTCCTTCCGGGTATCCGCTCTCTTCCGGAGAAAGAATATATATGGTAAATCCTCGCCTGACTGACTCCATCATCATATCCGCATTATACCTGAAAAGCTGACTCTCCATATCATCAAATGCAAATACTCCCCAGTCACCTATGTAAATCGAACATGGCTTTTCGAGCTTTTCCACTTCCTGCCAGAATGCTTTTACTGCCGATGGTATTTTTTCATTCATCTGCGGCAGATATATTCTTATGGGGACATTCGCCCTCTCGTCCTGTTTTTCATTTTTCACCTTACGCTCTCTCCACTCTGTCCAAAGAGCCTTACTGAGCGTTTCACGCTGAGCCGGAATGTCAAACTCACTGCTTCCAGGCAGTATCTGTTCAAGTATTTCAGACAGTTTCTTTCTGTCAGCTCCGGCAAATATGATCTCTGAAAGGGCTTCTGTCCCTGTGGGCGTTCCATTGCAGGCTTTCCACTCTTTTATTGTTTCAGAAGTTACTCCCGCAGCCTCGGCTGCCTCCTCCTCCGTTATCCATCCAAGCTCCATCAGATATCCGAATAATGTCCTTTTCTCCATTTTATTGCCTCTTTCCAAACCTATTAGCCGTATTGCAGCTTTCCCTGCTCTATATATCATAACAGATGTATAAAGCGAAATTTCACGTTTTACCTGATAGAACAATAGATCATTCTGACTATTTAAACAGACCTGTGTATCTGTCTGACGAAATATGTCACTTCACTGCCTGCTCTTATTTAACAGGATTTTTATTGACGGCTTTTAAATGGTGTGGTATACTGAAAAAAATATTTCTGTTCAGGAGATGACCATATGGCTGCAAAATACAGAATCCTTATCGTTGAGGATGACCGTTCTATATCAAATATGATTAAGGCTGTTCTCGAAACTAATAATTATATAGTACTGTACGCCCACAACGGAACTGAGGCCGCATTTATCGCCGAGAATCACTGTCCAGACCTTATGCTCCTCGACCTAGGGCTCCCAGATACAGACGGTACCGAGTTAATCAAAAGTGTTCGCCAATGGTCTGCTATGCCTATCATTGTTGTCTCTGCACGCACCCATGAATCTGATAAGATCGCCGCTCTTGATATGGGTGCTGATGACTATGTCACAAAACCATTCGGCACCGGAGAACTGCTCGCACGTATTAGAACTGCTCTGCGACACGGCGGTACTTTCTCAAGTCAGAATGATATAAAACAATCAGGTAAATATGCTGTTGGAGGTCTTGTGATCGACTACGACAGATACCGAGTCTATATCGACGGCAACGACGCTAAATTTACACAAAATGAATTCAAGATCATTGCCTTTCTCGGCAGATATGCTGGTAAAGTCATGACATATGATGCCATTATAAAATCTATCTGGGGTCCAAATGCAAATACAGATAATCAGATACTGCGTGTTAATATGGCCAACATACGCCGAAAGATCGAAAAATGCCCGGCTCATCCCGAATATATATTTACTGAAGTAGGAATAGGATACCGCCTTGCTGATGAGGACTCATTCAATGAAGCGCATCAGAAATAATTGAAATAACTCTCCATGCCGTCCATATATTGTTGGACGGTTTTTCGGCTCTCTGTCAATAATTGGGGAAATAAGTTAAAAAGGAATTTACAAACAAGCAGTCACTGTTGAAAGTGG
>CALXBL010000032.1 GCA_944386525.1 uncultured Ruminococcus sp.
CTCGGCTTTCCCCAACATTTATTATAGAGCCAAAGATATATATAGAATAAGCTCCGGCACAGACAAATTTCTGAGCCGGAGCTTCTATTTGGAAAAGTGCTATAAGAGTCGTTAGTTATTTGAGATAGTAATGGAATATCCCTCATCAGTAAGTTCGCCTATGCTTACAGTAACACCAGGATCGATGGTTTCATTCTCATCGCTGTCGTACCAGCCAAAACCTGGAGTACTACTGTTTACAGTGCTGCCTGTTGTAAATGGATCATTGCCCTCGTTTACAAGACGTATAAGCCTTATGCCGTCGTCGTCGCCATTTGTAAACTCAGAGCCGTTCTGATACTTTGGATATGTCCACCAGTAGTCAGAGTACATCTCACCCATAACGTGGATAATTCTCACACCGCTCATCATCGGCTGCCACCACATACTTGAATGATATGTGTTGTTTCCTCCTGTTGTATTGTACTCAATAATGAAGTATTCGCTGCAATAATCGTCTGCAATAGTTCCATTCGGAATTATGACACAGTTACCCTCATCAGTCTGAGCATTCTTCAAAGTAAATGTCTGAGAACCCATAGAGGAGTCGTAGACAGCCACTTGATCTTCCCTATACCAACCAAGCATAAGCTTTGAGTATGCACAGAAGTCGGAGGATGCGTCAACATCCATGAGCTCGTTGCCAGCAGTTCCCTTCATTCCCTCCTGATCATCGGTTGAATTGTAGAGGTAGTAATCAGGCAGCCCCATGCAGTGACCCATCTCGTGGAGATATGATGAAACGAAGTTACAGTAGTCAGTCTCGCTCTCTATCTGAGCGTTGCCTGTGATTATATGACCTATCCCCTTGCCGTCTACTCTATACTCTCCATCGCCGAAGCCGCCGGCACACGGCCACCAGTTTGTATTGCCTGCTGCTGTGGGCACAGTAAGCAGAGTAGCGTCGATCTTGCCATCGCCGTCGCTGTCATACTGTGCAAAATCAACGGCATCCTTAAATGCATCGTAGCACTCCTCGGTAAGCTTCACCTTGTCAGAATCGTAAGCAGACTGATTTTCCTTAGTAGTATATCTAAAAACATTTCCTGTAAGGTTCATACTGCCCTTTGAGGACCGTCCGTAAAATGCGCTCATACTCTCAAGCGGATAATAAGCTGAATTCTCATCTGCCGCACCAAACGCCATAGTGCTGATAAGTTCCTCGGAGGGATCATATGAATATTTGCAGTCCGGGAAATCAATATAGAAAATTACTAGTGAAGCATCACCCTGAGACGGCAGCGATGCACCGACTTGATCAATAGGCGGAGGTCCTATAAACGGTGATTCTATATCTTGTTCTGTAGTTGTTGTAGTTTCCGTGGTGTTAGTCGTTGTTGTTATGACAGTAGTTTCAGGTGTAGTTTCTGTTGTAGTGGTTTCAGTGATATACTCTGTAGTTGTTGTGATGGTTGTCTCTGAAGTGGTAGTTGTGGTCGTAGTTGTAGTTGTAGTCGTAGTCGTAGTTGTTGTCTCCTGCTCCTCAAATATGCCTATCCAGGTATCAGTTCCGCCTATAAGGCATTTTTTCAACAGCATCAGGTCAAATACATTTACAGTACCGTCTTGATTTACATCTGCAGTAAGACTGAGCATTTCATCAGAGAGCCTTTGCGCTCCGATAATATGCTTTTGCATACCAACAGCGTCGGCTACAGTCAGCCAACCGTCGTATGTAACATCGCCTCTCCAGCCCGTCTGAACAAGATCTGCGTCAGCTGTGACAGACTGCAAAGCTGCACCTGTAAGCAGAGCGGCAGCTCCTGCGGCACAGGCAAACATAAGTTTCATCTTCCTCATTTTAAAAAACTCCTTCTTCATCCAGCACTTAATGTGCAAAATTATACATTTATTATACCATAATGTTCAACTAATGTCAATCATTTATTATTGTAATCAACAAATTTATTTTATACCTATTGCTCTCCATGCTGTTGGAGGAAGTCCTGTGTGCTTTTTAAATATGCGTGTAAAGTAGTTTTGATCTTCATAACCGCACTGCCATGCTATCTCACTTATAGATTCACTCGTATTTCTAAGCAGTTCCTCTGCTTTTTGCATTCGAAGTCTCGTTATATACATCACCGGAGTTTCCGAAAATGTCTCTCGAAACAATCTGGTAAGCTGCCTTTCGGAATAACCTGAAACTTTAGATATTTCACCTATACTTATATTTCGATTGTAATTCTTTTCGATAAACGCAGACGCCCTGGCAAGTTTCATAGCTCCGCCGGAGTTCGTTTCACTACTCTTTTCGTAGCACCTGGAAAGCCTTATACATAGTCTTAAAAATGCAGAATACATGGCTGTCTGCCAACCGTCAAGCCGTTCTTCATATTCCTCTATCATATCGTTAATGCGTTCAGATACTTTTATAAAATCATTGGTGGACAGCTTAATCCTGCTTTTGAATCGTCCCGATTTAAGTTGCTGTGGTTCAACTACAAAAAGAGCCTGGAAACCTGCGCACTGACGAAGGTTATATATATTCTCAAACATCACCTCCGGCTTAAACATTATATTGCATATCCGTATGTTAGCTGCATCAGCAAATCCATGGGCAGTATATCTACTCACAACAAATACATCTCCCCTGGATACGGGATAACGTTCCTCTCCTGCAATGTGCATGGCATTTCCATCCAGAACCACTACCAGCTCCGAAAAATCCGCATGTCCATGAACATAGCAGTCATCTCCGTTATGTTCGCCGTATTGAAGATGCAGCGGAAAATTCTTTTCTTTCGTGAATATTTCAAGAGGCATATTTACAAGCATGTTTTTTCTCCTTATGTCCGTTATGTGCTAATATAAGTCCATATCTTCCTATTCAACTGTTAAAATATGTGCTATAATAAGTATAGCATAAACAACTTAACTTTTCAAGACAAAGGAGGACTTTTCATGAATTTTAAAAAAATTCTACGGAGATGTGCTGCTGCTTTTACCGCTGTTATAGTGGTCACAGCTCCATGCCTGCAGTCAGGTACAGCACACGGAGCCGAGATTAACTTAGTTGAAACTACTGGAGGAATAACTATAAATAACGAAAGCATCAGCTCAAACAACTACAAAAACATAAAGTTTAATAATCCCATATCATCAGAATTCTTCTGCGCCGACCCTACCGCAGTTGAATATAACGGCAGATTGTACCTTTACGGCACAAATGACCACCAGCAATTCGAGGTAAAAGGCTCCGAGGTTGACAACACATATGAGCAGATAAAATCCATGGTAGTCATGTCGACCGATGACATGGTCAACTGGGTTTATCACGGTGAGATCAATATCGGCGAGATTGCGCCCTGGATAACAAACTCATGGGCGCCCTCTGTTACCTCACGCATTGAAGAAGACGGCAAAACACATTTTTATATGTACTTCTCAAACAACGGCTTAGGCGTAGGCGTTATAACAGCAACCGATCCGTTAGGACCATGGTCTGACCCTCTTGGTAAGCCGCTTATCTCAACATCAACACCAGGATTGAGCGACTGCCCAAATCCATTCGATCCGGGTGTTGTGATAGATGAAAACGGCGTAGGTTGGCTGGCTTTCGGCGGCGGAAAAGCTTCGAACGGTACAGACTATATGCCCGGCTCTACAAGAATAGTCCAGCTTGGAGACGATATGCTCTCATTTGCCAGTGATTTCAAGGAGATACCTGCTCCATACTTCTTTGAGGCAAGTGAGCTTAACTACATAAATGACACATATGTCTACACCTATAATACAGACTGGAGTGATCACTCAGAACAGTGGGATTACGACTGTGAGGCACCATCACAATGCAGTATGGTATATATGACCACAAAAACTCCTCTTGACCCGGAAAGCTGGGAGATGAAGGGTGAATGCTTTATAAATCCAGGTACTGCGGGATTTGACTATTCCAACAACCACACCCATATGCACAAATTCAAGGATAAGTGGTATATGTTCTTCCACACTTTGAGTCTTAAAACAGGCATGGGCATAAAGGGCGCTTACAGAAGTCTTTGCGCCGACGAGATAAATGTCGACGAGGAAAATGTAATTATTGAAAAGACAGGCGGCACTAAGCAGGGACTTAAATCCGCCCAGTATGTAGACCCATTCATATCAAATCAAGCCGCAAGTCTTAATACTACTGCCGATATCGAATTTGATACATCTGATATGACATATCCTTTCGTAATAAGCGACGGTGTCGGCTCATGGACAGGCGTAAGAGACATCGAGTTTACAGCCTCCGAAAGCAGCACTCCCCAGGAGCCTGCTCCTTTTGAAAAAACCGCTATTAATACTATTACATATAATTTCACCGTTAAAACTGTGGACAAAGCAACTACTGTATATATGAATCCTGCTACAAATTCAGGTGAAAACTGTACAGGTCAGGCTGATATATCCGGCACAGGCAGCTACACCATAACCTGCGACACCGGCGGCGCAAACGGTATGATGAATATGGGATACTTCTCCCTGTCAAACGACGCCCAGATAACTTTTGTGCTTGATACAATGATAATCAACGACAAGTATGAATTTGATATAGCTGTTGAGCTTACTAATACAAGAGAATGGGCCGATGGTCTTAAAAATATCTGGAACGGATTTTCCGACGGAGACAAAGTGTACTCCTCTGAATACGCTGACTTTATATACAACAAATCTGCTGATTCCATAGAGTTTCATGCGTCACCTGTCATTCCCTCCGATTCGGAGAACGATGCACCACTTGTATCTGAGCCGCTGACATTTTACGGAACAGTCAAAGGCACAGGCAGAGTTGAATTGAGACTCGATTCGCCCACCGGTGATTTACTTACCTCCATTGATTTTGAATCTCCGGATGAGTTTGTAACTGTTTACAACAAAAATGTTGCCTCTGTAAGAGGAGTTCGTGACATTTACTTCGTATTCTCCGACAAGGGCATCTCCATGATAGACTGGAGATTTGAAAAAGGCGAAAATTCAGATATAATACTTGGCGATGTAAATGCAGACGGCAATTTCTCAATCAGTGATGCTGTTGCCATGCAGAAATATCTTGTTGGCTCTGCTCTTCTTAAAGATAGCTCCGCCGGTGATATGAACAGTGACAGCCAACTTGATATTTTCGACCTGAGCCTTATGAAAAATAAGCTTTTAAAGTAATTTTTTTGATAAAGCTATTGACAAAAATGCATCACCATGATATAATTATGATAAAATTAAGTAAAACCGTTGAGGCGGAGATAAAGGTAATTATGCTTCCACAGAGAGTCTGGGTAAGGTGTGAGCCGGATGAAACACAGGTTATCAAATGGACCGCTGAGGGCGCAGTCAAAAGCTTTGGCTGAGTATTCTGCGACGTATGACACACGTTAGTTGTCGGGGTATGTTAGTATCCTGTAAAGTGCACGGCTCTGCCGTGAATCAAGGTGGCACCACGGATAAATTTTATTCGTCCTTGACAGAAGTTTAATTCTTTCTGTCAAGGGCGTTTTTGCTTTTGACAGTATTATGAGATGTTTTTTATTATGGAGGTTATCACTATGAATTTCAACGGAATCAACTTTGACACCTATTTCAGAAACTACCCAAGCATGGACGGATATTTTGGAAAGTACGGCGGATGCTATATCCCCGACAACCTAAAAAAGGCCATGGAGGAAATCACTGAAGCTTACTTCACGATTTGTAAGTCAAGCAAGTTTATCGCTGAGCTGAGAAGAATACGTAAGGAGTTTCAAGGCAGACCTACTCCCGTCTCACATTTGGAGCGTCTCTCAAACAGCATGGGCAACGTTCAACTCTATGTAAAGCGTGAAGACCTGAACCACACCGGAGCGCACAAACTCAACCACTGCATGGGCGAGGCTCTCCTTGCTAAATACATGGGCAAGAAAAAAGTCATTGCTGAAACAGGCGCCGGTCAGCACGGTGTTGCTCTCGCCACTGCCGCTGCTTATTTTGGTCTGGAATGCGACATCTACATGGGTTCTGTGGATATTGCAAAGCAGGCTCCAAACGTTGCAAGAATGAAGATACTGGGCGCAAACGTTGTTGAGGTAACTCATGGCCTTAAAACTCTGAAAGAGGCTGTTGATGCTGCATTTGAAGCATATTCAAGAGAGTATAAGGACTGTATCTACTGCATAGGCTCTGCACTCGGTCCGCACCCCTTCCCTATGATGGTACGTGACTTTCAGAGCGTTGTTGGTATCGAGGCAAGAGAGCAGTTCATGGAAATGACAGGTGAGCTGCCGGACGCTGTTGTTGCATGCGTTGGCGGCGGCTCAAACGCTATGGGTATGTTCTCAGGTTTTCTCAATGACCCTGTAGATATCTATGGTATTGAGCCTCTGGGCAGAGGAGAAAAGCTTGGCGACCACGCTGCAAGTCTTACATACGGCACCGAGGGCATCATGCACGGTTTCAACAGCATTATGCTGAAAGATGAAAACGGCGAACCTGCACCAGTATATTCTGTTGCAAGCGGTTTGGACTATCCCTCATCAGGTCCTGAGCACGCATTCCTCCGTGATCTGGGCAGAATAAAATACGATGTTGCAAACGACGACGAGACTATCGACGCTTTCTTCAAGCTGTCGCGCATGGAGGGAATTATCCCAGCTATCGAAAGTTCCCACGCCGTTGCATATGCCATGAAACTTGCTAAGAAAATGGAGCGTGGTTCTATCCTCATATGTCTTTCCGGCAGAGGCGATAAGGATATGGACTATATCATTGAACACTACGGTATCAAGTAAGCACTAAATAACTATAGAAAAGGCTGTCCTTAAAAGGGCAGCCTTTTCTTATGCAAAAAGCTGCTGCACCATTTAGATGCAGCAGCTTACTTAGCTATCTGTGCATAATCATCAAACTAACGCTACAGGAATTTCATTTATAGCCAGAACGAGGAACTGCAGCAGAGCCGACGCATCCTGAGCATTCAGTTTTCCGTCACTGCAACAATCTGCATTTGCCATCTGCTCACCGTTGAGCTGAACTATCTTAGCTATAGATCTGTTAAGCATTACAAGGTCTACCATGGAAACTGCACCGTCTAAGTTTACGTCCCCGTAGAAAACTTCGGCCTCTATTAATGTAGTAGACGTCTCTGTTGATGTTGTATCTGTTACGGTAGTCGTTGATACTGTTGTTGAATTAACAGGATCGGTTTCCGTCACAGTTGTATTTGTAGTGGTAGTCTCAATTTCAGTTACAGTTGTCTTTGTAGTGGTCATCTCAGTTTCAGTTATAGTTGATGCGGAAGTTGCCGGCTTTGTTTCAGTTTCGCTTGTTGTTGTAATAGTGATTGTTGTAGTTGTAGTTATAGCTGTGGTCGTTGTTGTAGTCGTCGTGGTAGTCTCCTCCGACTTTTCAACTACAAATACAACATAGTTTACGCATGAGGCTGACTGACCATTTGTGCCAAGAGTAATAGTCTCTCCTGCTGAAAGCTGTGTACTGTAAAAGTCAAAATATACTCCATTGCTGTTTACAGCCTGAAGACCTGTTGAGACTAAACCTGCTGTCCACGAGGGCTTTGAAGTCACTCGTCTATCGAAGGCTACGTATACAGTTACATCTTCAGCCGCTGTGAATGCCGCAAGATCGCCTGTATTATTCTTGGAATCACAACCTGTTATAATAGCCTCGCTTCCTATAACTTCATCGGGAAGTGAGGTAAATGTAACATCACGGTCGCCAAATACAGGATCGCCAACTACGACTGAACTATCGATATACCAGCCATCAACTCCCTCTCTGTCGTAGACGTTCAGGTTGCTTACAAGTCTGCCGTTCGCCTCAACTATCCACTGCTGATTCTTGCTGCCATCATACTTCCACTGTACTGATGACACGCCCTCCTCAGTAGAACCGGCTATAATGCCAAGTCCGCTGGCATCATTTGTCACCTTTGTGGCTATCTGATATGTACCGTCTCCGTTGTCTACAAACTTGAAAAGCTGAGCATCGCAGGAAGTATCTGTCCAAATGCCAATATTCGTGCCATTGTCAGGAGAGCCGTTTGCAACGTCAAGGAAATATGTCTTTCCATCACCAAGCTTTGAAAGTATGTAGTAGTATCCGTCACCGTTTCCGCTCTCTTTAAGAGTCCATTCAGATGCGTCTGATGTCTTGC
This sequence comes from uncultured Ruminococcus sp., assembly GCA_944386525.1. Taxonomy (GTDB): domain Bacteria; phylum Bacillota; class Clostridia; order Oscillospirales; family Ruminococcaceae; genus Ruminococcus_C. Next base: position 8,162 of record CALXBL010000032.1, read on the forward strand.
TGCTCTGAACAACGTCCGTACCGACAGCTGCTTCTCCGTCTACTGTCAGGTAAAGACTGCTGCCAGCGTTCTTAAAAGAGTATGTGTTCGCAGTGTTGAGTATAACACCTTCCTTGCCAGTGGCAAGCTCGCCGCACTGGATATCCTTCAGGAACGGCGAATCGTACTTCACATCAATCCAGCCGGACATATCGCTGTCTGTTATATATTTTAGGTCTCCGTTAGTAATACTGCCGGAGTAGCTGTCGCAGAAGTTCTTTGTATTTTCCGCTGTAAGCAGAGAATATCCGTAGTTTTCAGCACTGGGGTTCCAGTTGTGTGAATTATCAAAGGAGCTGTTGAGAGCCGATGCTGTATCCCCGACACTTTCTGCTGTAATTGAGCCGTTGTCACGGAATGGAGAAGTACTTCCTCCGCCTGCAAATTCAAGTCCACTCAGGCCCTCAAAGTAGCATCTTTCAGTAAGCATCTTACATCCATCGCCTGCAATTATCTGCTGTGACGGCTCTGTGATGGAATAGGTGTGGTAGCTGTTGTAGATATGACCTGTACCGTTACCTATCTGCGGAGTACGTCTTGCGCAGTTTTCCCACTTATTATACATGAGAGTTGTAAGATTGCGTGTTGTATCGGTATTCTGTGTTCCATATGCAACGGTCCAGTAGCGGTTATTGAAATGGGTGTAGGATATTGTTATATAATCAGGGCTTATGCCGTTATAGCAGCCGTCAGACCAATTGGCAACAGGTGTGTTTATCCAGATAAACTTGCCTACCTCCGCATCACGGTTGTGTGCGAATGTTGCGCTGAAATCGCAGTGATCAAACCAGATATTTCTTCCGCAGTATATATACACAAGTATAACGCCGCAGCCGCTGCTGTTCAGTTCTGTAGCTCTGAAGTGAAGATTCTGGAGAACGATATTATTGCTGGGTGCAATGCTCTCATCTCCGTAGAAGTCGTCATTTCTCCAGCGTGTGTTGTAGACTACATTCGCTTTATATGAACCGATAATCGTTTTATCATCCTCAATCTTCTGATTCTCCTGAGCCCAGCCATTGAATTCAAGGTTTTCGGTTATTACGATAGTCAGCGGAACTGTCTGTTTCATAGCCTCAATGCACTCCTCAACTGTATCAACATATACAGTATCACCAAGGAGCCCGCCAATAGTTCCAGCCTTTTCACCGCCAGATGTCATAGCATTTCCTGCAAAACCTTCAAGTCCGTTTAGATTCAGCTTGTATTTTTGATATATAGCTCCGCTGTAGCTTTCGAGCGAAAAGCTGTTTGTCTCCGGAACAAAGGTAAGCGCTAAGTTTGTGGAGGTGCTCACAATGCTATAATAGAGGTCATATTCCTCAAAGTCCTGCTGTACAGCCGTAATGTTCCAGCGCTGACCAGCAGCGTCAACATCAGCATCAAGTGTAGCATATCCACCTGAGCCGGCAGTAAGCACATGACCCGTAGCAACGCTCACGATTTCATAAACGCCCTCGCTTATGTAGTTGAGAGTCCATTTTTCACTGCTTTCACCGTTTGCCTTATCCGATGTGGCAGGAGTTCCTGCATCGGTGCTGCTTATGTTTACATTACGGTTAGTGTCTCCTATCGCCATTCTGAACTGCTGCTTTGGGTAAGATTCCGCAGCCTCCGCCTCCACATTTGAAGCGGAAAACGCAAGTGCCGGCAGAGCTGACAACATTGCAACAGCCGCTGTTATGCAGCTGAGTATTCTTCTTACCTTTTTCATGATGATTTCCTCCTAAGTATAAACGATTAAGTATAAACGATTCCCTGGTTATACAAGATAACACATTGTCAAACTCACACAAAATATTATCCCATTTATAAAATAATATCACATCCTGCCAAATATTACAATTGCAATTTGCACTTTAATTGTAGCATTTTTTATCAAACTTATCCGGCACTGCGAAAAATCATTTACAAAGCAGGAATAATCTGATATAATTATGGAAGTACTATTTTTTGCACAGGAGGTTCGTTTATATGGAGGATCTGCTCGAATGTGGAATGGATATCGGAGAAAGAATGCTCATCTGCGGCGGTGACGTCCACAGAGTTGAGGATAGTCTCAGCCGTATTTTCAAGGCGCTCGGCGCAAGCCGTATTGACGTTTTTATCATAACTACAAGCATGGTAGTAACCGTCCACACCAACGACGGAAAATCTTTTACCCAGACAAGACGCATCAACGAAACGGAAACAGACTTTGAACAGCTCCACCAGCTCAACCAGCTTTCAAGGCAGATATGCACACAAAAGCTCTCTGCCGCTGAAATAAGAACGGAGCTGCAAAAAATTGCCTGTGCTAAGAAATATCCATTTTGGCTAGACTGGATATGCTATGCAGTCATTTCCGGTGTATTCACACTCTTTTTTGGAGGAAATATCATAGAGGCAGTCTCTGCGCTCTGCATAGGTATTATAGTAAGACTTCTCGTCATACTGTGCAGCAAAGCCATAGGAAACAGGATATTTTCTAAGTTCATTTCATCACTTGCTGCCACTTCCCTTGCATATGCGGTTTTTTATCTTGGTATAATCCCTGATCCTCACAAGGTGATCATAGGAGGGATAATGGCATTACTGCCGGGATTGGGTCTTACAACTGCCATTCGTGACCTTTTCACCGGCGACAGTATGTCCGGACTTCTAAGAACGATTGAGGCTTGCCTTACCGCCCTTGCAATAGCTGCCGGATATTTCGTGTTTGCAATGATATCAGGAGGTGTTTCGTTATGACGCCTCATGAGCTTATACAGCTTATTGCCTCATTTACAGGCTCTTTCTGCTTTGGGATACTCTTCCGTATGAAAGGCATACGTCTTTTTGTTTCAGCTTTAGGCGGATTTTTATCATGGGGAATGTTCCTGCTGCTGGGCTGTTTTATCTCAAGCCAGTCTCTCTGCTATTTTCTCGTTGCTGCTGCCATTACGCTTTATTCTGAAATCCTTGCAAGAGTTCTCCGTACACCCGCAACTCCTATAATAACAACTGCACTTATTCCGCTTATCCCCGGTAGCTCTCTGTACTACACAATGGCTTACGCCTTTGAAAGCGACTGGACCCAATTCTGGAACAAGGCTGTCCAGACAATGCAGCTTGCATCATCTCTTGCAATAGGAATAATCGGAGTTACAGCAATAGTACAGCTCGTAATGAGAATAATCAACCGTAAAACGTGTAAAAAGTCCGGCTGATCCTATATGCCAATATAAAGAAGGAGCTTCATATGCCTATAATCACTGAACTTAACAATCTCACTCTCCCGGAGCTTCAGGTTTACGCCGGATATTCAGAACCTCAACTTCTCCACTGGTACGAGCCTGAACCGGGTGTGTTCCTTGCGGAGAGTCCGAAGGTCATTGAACGTGCACTCAATGCAGGGTACGAACCTATGTCCCTGCTCATGGAGAGACGTGACATAACCGGCGAGGCTGCCGGCATTATTTCCAGATGCGGAAATATTCCACTTTTTACCGGAGATACAGAAACTATAGTTTCTCTTACTGGTTTCAAGCTCATAAGGGGAGCTCTCTGTGCCATGAGACGCAAAAAGCTTCCATCACCCGAGGAAATATGCGCCGGAAAAAGACGCATCGCCGTGCTTGAAAATGTAGTGAACCCCACCAACATAGGTGCAATATTTCGCAGTGCAGCAGCTCTCGGAATGGACGCCGTACTGCTTACCAGCCACTGCTGTGATCCTCTGTACAGACGTGCCTCCCGTGTTAGCATGGGAACTGTATTTCAGGTGCCATGGACTTATATGAAACAGCCTCTCGCCGACAGCAGATACCTTAAAAGTCTCAATTTCAGCACCGCTGCAATGGCACTCAAAGACGACACCGTAAATATAGACTACCCTGCCCTTATGAACGAAGAACGCCTTGCTGTCATACTCGGAACGGAGGGCGATGGTCTTGCGCAGGAGACTATTGCTAATGCAGATTATACCGTCTGCATACCCATGTGCCACGGGGTTGATTCGCTCAATGTTGCTGCCGCAAGTGCTGTGGCTTTCTGGCAGCTTGGAAACAGAGAAACGGATATAAGTCCACTTAGGAAATGATAGCCGAACTTGAAACATTTTTACATATGCTGTCGTTTGCTTGACTTTTTTGTCTGATTATGATATGATTTTTTATGTGAGCGGCTATATTATGCCGTTCTCTTATGGTTTAATACATCGGAGACTATATCAATCTGTTAGTCTCACGCAACTTGGAGGTTTCAATGAAAAACAGACCATACCCACTGTATTCCCTGCCCCAGGCAACAGATCTCAGATCTATCGTCAAACGGCGTGCAGATGAAGCACCGGGCGCAATCGCATTTTCATTTATGACGCGAAAAGAAAAAATTCTCCGCAAAAGCTGCAAGGAATTTCTTGATGATGTAAACGCTTTCGGAACTTATCTCTGGCATAAGGGCTACAAAAATTCACATATCGGTATTATCGGAAGAAATTCATATGAATATCTTGTGGCATTCGTTGCTATATGCTGCGGCGGAAATGTATCTGTACCTATCGATAAAAATCTGTCCGCCGACAGGATCGCACAACTCCTGAGGCAGGCTGACTGCAGTGCTGTTTTTGTTTCAAGAAAATGCACGCCTCTCCTGAGCGAAGCGGAAGATCTCCCACATTTTCATACATACGAGCTTGTAGACTACATCACTGAGGGTAGGCAGCTTATCGAGGACGGTTATACAGATTACCTCGACTATGAAATAGATATAAAAAAAGCTGCTGCTATATTCTTTACATCCGGCACTACCGGTGACAGCAAAGGCGTTATGCTAAGCCATGAAAATATTGCCTTTGATATTAATGCTGCTTGTAAAAATGTAACTCTCTCCGGCGGAACTCTTGCTGTTCTGCCTTTTCACCATACATTCGGACTAATTACTGCAATATTCATGGTATTTAACTATGGATATCCCACACACATAAACTACAGTCTTAAATACCTGCAGGAGGATCTTAAAAGCATCAAGCCTCAGCTTATGTTTGTAGTACCGCTGTTCGTCGAGACTTTCTATAAAAGCATCATAACTACTGCCAGGAAAACCGGCAAGGACAAGCTCCTCAAGCATATGTCAAAAATAACTGACACTATGCTCAACATCGGCATAGATGCAAGAGGTCCTTTATATAAATCTGTGCTTAACGCTTTCGGCGGTAATCTTAACTGTATCGTATGCGGCGGAGCTGCACTCGATCCGAGGTTTGTAAAGGCTCTGAGAACATTTGGCATAGATGTTCTCAATGGATACGGTATAACAGAATGTTCTCCCGTTGTATCCGTAAACAGAAACCAGTACTGGAAAGACGGTTCAGTTGGTCTTATACTTGACGGCATTGAAGTAAGGACTACTATTGATGATGAAATACTTGTAAAAGGCGCAAATGTCATGTTGGGATACTATAAGGATGAGTCCGCTACAAAGCTGGTGTTCAACGACGGTTGGTATTCTACAGGAGATCTTGGATATGTTGATGATGACAGATTCCTCTACATAACCGGCAGAAAGAAGAATCTCATTATCCTGAATAACGGCGAAAATGTCTCCCCAGAGGAGATAGAATCCCAACTGCTTCTCAACGAAAACATCGCTGAGGCTGTTGTGTATGAAAGCAGAGGCTCTCTTGCCGTGCAGATATTCCCAGTTGAGGAATATATCGGAAATACTGAATATTTCGAGGAAATGATAAAGGAATATAACAAAACTCAGCCTCAGTATAAGCATATCCGCAAGGTGACTCTCAGAGATGAGGAGTTTGAAAAGAACTCTACCAAAAAAATACTCAGATTCAAGATAAATGAACCCAGCCGCTCATAATAGCATATATACAGCTGCAGTCCGAACGCTGCAGCTTTTTTTATTGCAATAAGCCTGAAATTGTGATATAATTATAATGTGATATAATTATATTAATCACTATTTTATCGAAGGGAGCAGATTATGTTTAAAATATTAGTGGTGGAAGACGACCTGGATCTCCAGCAGCTTTTCTGCAAAACACTCATGAGAAATAATTATCAACCTATAAGTGCCGACTGCGCTGCCGACGCACTGCGTATACTTGAGAGTGAAAACATAGATCTTATCATATCGGATGTTATGATGCCCGGTATGAATGGCTTTGATTTTACAAGGCAGCTCCGCGAAAGCGGATTCGACCAGCCTGTACTCATTATAACTGCAAAAGGTGATATTCTCGATAAGCAGTGCGGATTCCTCGCCGGTGCCGACGACTATATGGTAAAGCCTATTGATATAAACGAAATGCTTTTTCGTATAACAGCTCTGCTCAGACGTGCACGGAGTGTAAGTGAGCAGAAACTCACATTCGGCAATACCATACTTGAATATAACACACTTACTGTTACAGATGAAAACGGCTCCCAACTCCTCCCGCAGAAAGAATTCCAGCTGCTTTATAAGCTGCTCTCCTATCCAGGACATATATTCACAAGACAGCAGATCCTCGACGACATATGGGGCACTGCCGACTATGTGGATCCACACACTCTCGATGTTCACATAAGCCGTCTAAGAGAACGTTTCAGAAATAACAAGGACTTTGAAATAGTTACCATACGCGGACTGGGATACAGGGTGATGAAAAAATGAGCAACAGAAAAAGAAATAAATACAAGCTCATAAGAATGCGTAAAAGATTCATGCTGGGACTTTTCAGCTCAGTGCTGCTGTTCAGTGTGCTTATTTTCGGCATCAATTTCCTGCTGGAAAAAAACGGCTACTCACTTGATGTTGCAAGGCAGCACGGACTCGGCGTGGTAGCAATAAGCTTTATGAGCGCAATCATCATAGCCACTTCCTCATATGTTATGATACGCCGTTTCTTAATTACACTCGAAAAGATAAACGATGGCGCTCAACGCATTGCTAAAGGCGAATACAATATTCACATCGACTATAAAGGTCATGCAGCAGAGCTTTCAAACACTATCGACAGCTTCAACAAAATGGCTCAGGAACTAAGCTCCGTTGAGATGATACGCAACGACTTTATAGCAAATGTATCCCACGAGTTCAAAACGCCTCTTGCCTCTATCACAGGATATGTCACACTTCTTCAGGATACAGAGCTTACAGATGAAGAACGAAACGAGTACATACAAAAAATTTTTTTCAACATCGAAAAGCTGGGTGACCTTACTGAAAATATCCTGAGACTTTCAAAGGTGGAAAACCAGACATATCTCGACCCACCTGTGGAATTCCGTCTCGATGAACAGATACGTGAAGCTCTCGTTCTTCTGGAAAGAAAATGGAGCAGCAAGCAGATAGAGCTCGACCTAAACCTGCCGGAAGTTACATACTTCGGACAGAGCTCTCTGCTCCTACAGGTCTGGATGAATCTTATAAGTAATGCCATAAAATTTTCCGACACGGGCGGAAGTATTACCATAAAACTCAAAGAGAACGACAGCCATGTACAGGTGTTTGTGATAGATGAGGGTATCGGCATGGATGATGAGACTATGAAGCATATATTTGATAAGTTCTACCAAGGCGATACATCAAGGCGTTCTCAGGGAAACGGTCTGGGACTTGCGCTCTGCAAAGAGATTGTAGAACGTCTGGGCGGAAAGATACTGGTAACAAGCGAACCCGGCGAAGGCTCAGTCTTTATGGTACAGCTTTCTAAAGAAAAATAAACTGGAAAAGGCGCAGTACAGTATACTGTGCCTTGTTGCTTGACATAATGTGCAAAATATGATATACTATGATAGCAATTATGACGGAAATCTGGGAGCTTAAATATGGAAAATCAATTTTACAACAGCCTTTTTGAAATAGCAGATAAAAATATGCAGCAATCAGGAAAAAGTTTCACATATCCTAAAGCTGCATTTTTGTATTATAAAGAAAATGACCCATATACGGCTGATGTGTTGGAGCTTATGGATATTACAGCTTCAAATGAGGAGTTTCTTCACTATGCCTATATATCGCTCCTAAACCGCCCAGCTGATGATGAGGCAGTAAAAGCATGGAGCAACCGTTTTTCTCTGCCAGCGGCAGAGTTCAGAAGACTTTTAACAGATGCCATCATCCTCTCTGAGGAAACAAAACACACGGACAAACGCATAAGCGGATATCTGAGCTGCGCTCCCAGCAAAAACAAGGGCTGCTTCAAATTAAATCTTATGCAGAGGCTTTTAATTGTATACAGAAAATTACCCGTCAGTTTTAAAAGAATTATCCGGAAAATTACAAAGGCAGATAAAATATGAATCATATTTATATCGATATTTCCCCATGCAATGACCTTTCCCAGCTCACTTCGGAAAGAGCGAAACTTGTGAAAAAGCTCAGTGATATGACTGAATTTGAGTCAGTACCAATAACTGCTGTAAACGGCAAAAAAGAATTTTTAGCTGCTGGATATGGGAGCTTAGGATTTGATGAAATGCCTGCCGGTTCTGTGTATCTCGACATGAGCACAGATGCTGTGCCGCAGCGGAACTTCCTATATCCCGTCCTGCGGGCAAAGGGCGTTCAGATAGTAAGCTTTGTATGTAAAGCTATGACAAACATAATAAGTGAGCCGTGGAATACAGATGAAGCTTCACTTATGAAGACGCTTGATTATCTGAGCGCTGTTATGAAATATTCCTGCGGCGCTGTATATGAAAATTCAGATGCACAAAAGGCTCTTGACGAGCTTTGCAGCAAGGAAGAATCAGCCAATATTAACGCTGTAGAACCTTCGAAAATTTCATCTTTATCCAAGGAAACCGGAACTGTAATTGACGTTGCTATAAAACAAATGGCAGTTCTCACTGCACGCAATGAGGATATTATGAAATCGTTGCCATACATCGAAGAGTATATGACGTTTATAAAGGAACTTGTAGTCTGCTGTCCTGAGAGAAATGTGCAGCCATTTAAAGAGTGTTACAAAGGCAGGCTTTCCCTTAAATTTATAACAGATGATCAGCTACTTGGAGGCAGAAAGCTGCCGTCCGACCACCAGGCAAGAAACTTCTTTTTAAGGTGCAGACTTATGAAGCGTGATGAGCTTGATGATGTTTTCATCATGACAGATGACGACTACCGTCCATTGAAACCCTTAACTGAAGAGGTCTTTATAAAAGACGGCAGATATCAGGCATACTATTTCTACGACATCACAAAATGGCAGGGCACCTATAATAACTATACGAGTTTCGACGAGGGCGCTTTCAAGACACGTGACTTCCTCATAGAAAATGGATATGATACTCTCCAGTATTCATCACATCAGCCACAATTAATAGATAAAAGAATTTTCCGTGAGATGACAAAAGTCCACGCTAACATAGAAAATAATCCATTCGACGAATGGAGCACCTATTTCAACTTCGGACTTTATCATTATCCGGACAAGTTCAAACCATGCAGAAACGTCTCCATGTGCTGGCCGGCAGAGCTTGCCAGCTGGGAGCTTTACCACGAGCCAGGTGAGTTCCTGTTTGAAAATTTCTATAAGGAGCTTTATGAGCAGGATTGTATATTCTGCGGCTTTTCACAGGAATTTTCACCTGATACACAAAGGGAAAACGCCGAAAAAATACGTATTTGCAGAGCTCTTGTGGAAAAACATATGCACCAGCAAAGTGTATATAAGAACTACTGTCGTGAGTACGAAGCTAAAAATGGGGTATTGCCCGAGATGATCATAAATTCAGACGAAACTATCAAGCTTGGTCTGCCGGAATATATAAGACTTCCTAAAGATTGCTGGGTACGTGTTCCTGTGCGTATAAGAAAGAGCCTCTACGAAAAATATGATGGAGCAAAGCTTTATATATCATACCATTTTCTTAATAATATTGGAGTGCCTGTGCTCAATTCCCCGGAGATACCTATTTGCACGGGAGATATAAAGCTCAGACTCCCTATTCGTACGCCAAATGACCTGGACGGAAACTGCCGGCTTATGATAAAAGCTGCGCTTAAAGAAACATCTGGCGCAAATATATGCCAGACTGAAAAAACAATGAGCCTACAGCTTATTTGATGAAAGATGAAAAGAGAGATGTTATGTTTAAGGAAATAGCTTTAAGAATAAAAAAACACCAATTCCTATTTGAGGAACTGGTAAAGCGTGACTTCAAGAAAAAGTATAAACGCACAATTCTTGGTATGCTTTGGAGTGTATTGTCACCACTGCTCCAACTGATAATAATGAGTATTGTATTTACCACATTTTTCGGAAGAGATATGGAACACTACACCATCTACCTTTTCTCCGGAAATCTGCTCTACTCATTCTTTAAGGACGCCACTAACAATGGTATGCACTCCCTTATGCAGAACGCCAATATTATCAAGAAAATAAATCTTCCAAAATATATTTTCCTGCTGTCGAAGGAAGTCTCCTCATTGATCAATTTCGGACTGACGCTTATAATATACTTCCTTTTCGTGATAATAGACGGCGTACCCATCACATGGAAGTTTATTATGCTGCTGTATCCCATAATATTCATTATGATATTCAATATAGGCTTTGGCTTTATACTTTCAGCACTTTTTGTATTATTCAAGGATATACAATATCTGTATGACGTTTTCACCCTTATGCTTATGTACCTGTCGGCGATATTCTACACCACTGATGCCTTCTCTCCATTTGTGCAGAAATTGTTTTACTGCAACCCGGTTTACAGTTATATAAGCTACTTCAGGCTTATTGTCCTGGAGCAGACAGTTCCTCCGCTGTGGCATCATATTCTTTGTGCAGCATATGCACTTGTTGCTCTTGCGATAGGCTGCTTAATCTATAAAAAACTCAACTACAAATTTCTCTACTATATGTAAGGAGGGGATCAAATGGAAAAATCAATCATTGCAAACAATCTCTCCGTCCGCTACATTCTGGGAGATTTCAAGGAAGTCGGACTTAAAGACGTCATTATCCAGAAAATACGGGGAACGTATAAGAAAAATGAGTTCTGGGCTGTAAAAGATGTTTCTTTCTCATTGGAAAAGGGCGAGCTGTTAGGCATTATCGGCACAAATGGAGCAGGAAAATCAACACTTCTCAAAGTCATATCGGGTATTATGATACCTACCCAAGGCACTCTTTCAGTAAAAGGCAGCATTGCCTCGCTGTTGGAGCTTGGCAGCGGCTTCGACGGTGAACTTACTGTCAAGGAAAACACCTTTCTTCGCGGCGCAATGCTTGGATATACCCGTGAGTTCATGAACGATACCTACCAACAGATACTTGAGTTCGCAGAGCTGGAGGAGTTTGAGAATCACCTTTTCAAGAACCTCTCCTCAGGTATGAAGTCACGTCTTGCCTTTTCAATTGCTTGCCTTGTAAGTCCGGAGATACTCATTCTAGATGAGGTGCTTTCCGTCGGCGATGGTGCCTTCAGGCAAAAGAGCGAGGAGAAAATGATGGAGATAATCAAAGGCGGAGCTACTACCCTACTCGTTTCCCACTCACTTGCGCAGATACGACGGCTTGCAACTAAAGTACTGTGGCTGGATCATGGTAAGGTCATTGCATTCGGTGACACTGCTCCAATTTGCAAGGAGTATGACGAGTTTCTTAAAGCAAAAAAGAAAAAGTAAATTGAGAAAGCCTTATAAATATTGAAAGATATCAAAACTGCCTAAAACAGCTTTTAGGCAGTGCTTTATAAGCCTATCGTTCACTTTTTTTTTACAATTATAAACTGTATAAAATTAAAAAAAGCCTTGACATATAGTCCCTCTATATGATATAATATTAAACGTTGCAGGTAACATAGAGGGGTATAGCTCAGCAGGTAGAGCAGCGGTCTCCAAAACCGCGTGTCCCGAGTTCGATTCTTGGTGCCCCTGCCAATATTGGTCATAAAAAAGATGACACACCAAAAAGCCACGGAAATTCCGTGGCTTTTTGCGTTTTAGATGGCAAAAAAATGCTCTCAAAGCCATAGATGACAAAGGGCATTTTTGAACGACTAACAAGATTCGAACTCTTGAGTTGCGATTTTGAGGGCAAAAATAAAGGGTGAAAAAGCGAATTTAAATGTTGCAGCTAAAGGCAAACTTACTCCGCAAGGAAAACGCATACGAACCGAGAACCGGCATGGTAGAAAAGATCATCCCCATGTACGGTCGATTTTTTGAGCAGTTCTGACAGGATCTGGAGTTCTATTTATGCCCAGATTGCGATCTTTTATGAGGAGCGTCTGCCGGATTGATGGTTATTTTTGAACAACTTGAAATGCTTGGGGAGTAACAGAAAACCGTGCGTCTGTTAAGGGTAAAATGAACGGATGCTGCGCATCCGCCCTTGACAGCCACCCGTTTTTCTGTTATATTGCAAGTACAGCCGG
>CALXBL010000033.1 GCA_944386525.1 uncultured Ruminococcus sp.
AAATGGTGCCTCCGATCGGAATCGAACCAATGACACGGGGATTTTCAGTCCCCTGCTCTACCGACTGAGCTACAGAGGCTGGCGATCTGGATGGGATTCGAACCCACGACCTCTGCCGTGACAGGGCAGCGTTCTAACCAACTGAACTACCAGACCAGATGGTGGAAGTTACAGGGCTCGAACCTGTGACCCTCTGCTTGTAAGGCAGATGCTCTCCCAGCTGAGCTAAACTTCCACGCTGTCGCAATTTCGCATCCAGACTATTGCCTGTCCGCTTGCGACTTTATTATTTTATCATATTGCAAGTAAAATGTCAAGCATTTTTTTCAAAAAAAACTGCTTTGTAGGAATACACCTATTATTTTTTTGATTATTGAAAATCGGAGGCATAATATCCAAAAAATCAGTTCATACGGTTCTCTCCGCTGCGAGCAAAGAGTCTGAGGACTTCAAGCTTCAGGGGTCTGTTCTGAGGAGCCATAAGCTCCGGATCTTCTTTGAGGAGTTTTTGCGTGAGAGTTTTTGTTTCCTCGAGGAGTTTCATGTCCTTGGTGAGGTCTGCTATTTTCAGCGGCGGCAGACCGTGCTGACGCTGTCCGAAGAAGTCGCCGGGACCTCGCATCTTCAGATCCTCCTCGGCAATGGCGAAGCCGTCTGATGTGCTGCTCATTGTGCGGAGACGCTGTTTTGACTCCTCGGTGACGTGGTCGGTCATGAGTATGCAGTAGCTTTTGTGCTTACCTCGTCCCACACGTCCACGCAGCTGGTGGAGCTGTGATAGACCGAACCTATCGGCATTTTCTATGAGCATTACAGCAGCGTTTGGCACGTCTATACCAACCTCCACAACGGTGGTACACACCAGCAGATCAAGGCTGTGGCTCTGGAAATCAGCCATAACAGTGTCTTTTTCCTTAGACGACATCTTGCCGTGGAGCAGTCCCACCCGATACTCAGCGAAGTCGCTGCGGCTTATTTCATCGGCATATGCAGCGGCGGCCTGGAGTTCCTGCTGCCCCTCCTCTATCATAGGGCAAACGATGTAGCCCTGACGTCCCTGGGCGAGTTGTTCTCTTATAAAGTTATAGGCACGTTTCCGGAGCTTGCCGGTCACGGCGAATGTTTCGATAGGCTGGCGTCCTTTGGGCAGCTCTTTCAGCACGGAAATATCAAGGTCACCGTAAATAATAAGGGCGAGAGTGCGTGGTATGGGAGTTGCAGACATTACCAGTTTGTGCGGAGTTCCGCCTTTTTCTGCTAAAAGGGAGCGCTGGGCAACACCGAAGCGGTGCTGTTCGTCGGTTATAACGAGAGCAAGATTTTTGAAGGTGACGTCCTTCTGGAAAAGGGCATGAGTACCTACAAGCAGGCTTGTACTGCCGTTTGCCGTATTTTCGAGGACAGCTCTACGCTCCTTAGCTTTTACCGAGCCTGTTAAAAGTTCCACGCTTATTCCCAGGGGAGACAGCATTCCGTGGAGGGTGCGGAAATGCTGCTGAGCGAGGATTTCTGTGGGAGCCATGAGGGCGCACTGGAAGTTGTTTTTTGCAGCAAAATAGCAAGCCGCAGCCGCAACAGCAGTCTTGCCGCTGCCAACGTCGCCCTGCAGCAGGCGGTTCATAGGTGTTTTGAGGGTAAGATCATGGCATATCTCCTTGGTTGCAGCCTTTTGTGAGGCTGTCATCTCAAATGGCAGAGCCTTGAAAAAGCCGTCCATATCAGTGTTGGCACTCATAGGAAAAGCTGTATCGGAACGTGACCTTGTCTTGTGCATAGTAAGACCGAGCTGGAGCTGTAAAAGCTCATCAAAGGCAAGGCGTCGGCGAGCCTCCAGAGCCTTTTCCATAGAAGTGGGAAAGTGTATTTCCGGCAGAGCCTGGGGCAGACGCATGAGCTTATATTCAGTAAGTATGCTGTCAGGCATCCATTCAAATGGCTCCTGACGCAGCAGCCGGAGAGCCTTTTTCACATCGGCTGATATGGCGTTCATGGAAAGCCCTGTAGTTATATGGTATACTGGATGTATAAGGTTTTCGTCATCAGCGGAGATGATGGTGGGTGAAATCAGCTCACTCCTCAGAAGAGTTCCGCTTATTTTTCCGCACATACAGTAGGTGCTGCCGCATTTCAGGCTGTTGAATAAAAAGCTTGTGTTGTAGAATACAATAGTTATATCGGAATCTCCGTCTGTGGCAGCGGCTTTATATATTGAGAAGTTCCGTCGGATATGCTGCACTGGCAGCTTAGCGGTTATAGTAAGCCGGAGCACAGCCGTTTCGCCCATCTGCGCCTTATCTATAGTTACAGGAGAGGTGTAGTCCACGTATCTTCTGGGAAGGTGATAGAGCAGATCGTAGGGCGTCCTTATCTCCAGCCGTTCATATGCTTGGTTTTTTTTAGGACCTACGCCTTTCATGCGTGATATAGGGTAGAACAGTTCATTCACAGCAATGCTCCTTTCAAGAGATACTATAATATAATATTATATCATATTTTCTCACAAAAAATCAATACACGATGGCTGAAATTCCGATTGACACATACGTCTTCAATCTGTTATACTATAAATAAAATCAAGAATAACAGAATAATAAGGAGACAATATGTATGATGAACCTGTTGTTTATAGGAGATGTTGTAGGCAACGCCGGCTGTCAGTTTGTGGAGGAGAAGCTCTACCAGATAAAAAAGGAGCACAGCATAGACATAACCGTTATAAACGGTGAGAATTCCGCTCAGGGCAACGGTATAACAAAGCACTCAGCCGACCGCCTTTTTGCGGCAGGAGCTGATGTTATAACTACGGGTAACCACTGCTTCAAGCGCAGGGAGGCACTATCTATATACGAGCACCGGTCTATAATAAGACCGGCTAACTATCCTAATGGGTGCGCCGGCAGAGGGATATGCCGGCTTGATCTGGGCAGGACTCAGATTGCTGTGATAAATCTTGCCGGTACGACGTATCTCGACCCGCTTGATAACCCGTTCACCTGTATTGAGAATATGCTGGATGATATGGATACACCGAATATATTCGTTGACTTTCACGCCGAGGCTACGGCGGAGAAAAAGGCAATGGGACACTTTCTCGCCGGAAAGGTAACGGCAGTATTGGGAACTCACACCCACGTCCAGACTGCCGACGAGATAATTCTGGGCGGACATACAGGCTACATAACCGATGCAGGAATGACAGGTCCGGAGCTATCCATACTCGGCGTGGACATAGAGCCGGCGCTCAGCCGTTTCCGTTTTCGTTTTCCCACACGCTTCACCGAGGCTGAAACACCATGTTTTTTGAATGGAGTTATTGTTTCTTTTGATGAAAAATTGGGCAAATGTATGAATATTAAGAGACTGATTATGAGATAATGCACAAAATTACAAAAAAGGCTTGCAATTTTGTGGAGTTTATAGTATAATAAGATTGTGCAGGAATCAATATGCTATTTTACACATTACAAATTATACTTTATACTTTTTAGGAGGTTTTTTCAAATGGAAATTCTGAAGGTGTCATCTCATTCATCCCCCAATTCTGTAGCAGGTGCTATAGCAGCTGTTATCAGAGAAAACAAGGTCGTTGAAGTACAGGCAGTTGGCGCAGGCGCTGCTAACCAGGCTGTAAAGGCTATTGCTATCGCACGTGGCTATCTTGCGCCTATCGGTGTGGATCTGATATGCATTCCTGCATTTGCAAATATTCAGATCGACGGCGAAGAGCGTACAGCTATCAAGCTTATCTGCGAAGAGCGCTAAGAAAAGGAACTACAGAAACGCTGCTGTAAAGTGGCGTTTTTTGTATGCATTGAGCTGAAAGGAGAACACATACATGGATATCGACGGCAGTCGATTGTGGTGCTGGCTGCTTGCCGTCGGACTGGTGCTTGTGCTGCATGGAGCTGTTAAGGCAGTAGGGGCTGGTCTTGAAAAAATAAAACCCAAGATAAAGTTTCTTGCCGAAAAGGACAGGGATTTTGCAAACATATCAAAACTGCTTGAAAAGCAAAGGCGGCTTGAATTTACATTTCTGACTGAGAGCTGCGTAAGCGGAGCGGCATTCACTCTTTTGACCGAGGAGATATTTTCGCTCACTCTGCTGCCATTTATATCGGATATAAGCGGACTTGACAGCTTTTGGTGCAGTATAATAAATATTGCGTCAGCATTTTTCGGAGCGGTAATAATCTTTTCGCTGAGCAGCGCTGTTGGAGAGAGAATAGGCTGGTATAATGCGGAGAAGCTGCTGAAAAAGAGCAGTCGTTTTGTGAGAGCGCTGGTGATAGTCTTCATGCCTCTTCAATCGGTTATAAGGTTTTTGGAATGGCTGTTTGGCGGACATAAATATTCAGATGATGACGACGCAGTCACCGAAGAGGACTTCCTGTTGATGGTAGACGCCGGCAACGAGAACGGACTTATTGAGGAAAGCCAGAAGGAAATGATAAATAACATCATCGGCTACGACGAGGTTATGGTATCGAATGTAATGACCCACCGGACGGAGCTTGTGGCAGTTGATGTGGATATGAAGATAAATGATGTTGTATATCTCGCCATGAACGAGGGCTACTCCAGAATGCCTGTATATCAGGGAAATATCGACAATATAATCGGTGTGCTTATGGTAAAGGATCTGCTTGGACTTATAGGAGCTGAGGATATATCTAACTTCGGAGTACGTCACTTTATGAGGGCGGCATTGTTCGTGCCGGAGACAGCAAGGTGCAAGAATGTTTTGGAGGATATGCTTCGTGACAAGGCTCAGCTTGCAGTAGCTGTAGATGAATACGGCGGAACTGCGGGTATAGTCACCATGGAGGATCTGCTTGAGGAAATAGTTGGCAGTATACGTGACGAGTACGATGATGAGGAAATCGAGGTAAAGGAGACAAGTCGTGGCGTGTTTACCATTGAGGGAACAGCCGATCCAGAGGAGACTCTGGAGCAGCTTGGGCTTACGCTCCCGGAGGATCAGGAATTCGACACAATGAGTGCATGGCTTGTGGAAAAGCTCGGCAGGATACCGGACGAGGATGAGGCTGCTAATGTTGTGTATGAGGGAGTACGCTTTACGGTATTGCTTATAGAGGAAAACTGGATATCCAAAATCAAGGCGGAGATAATAGAAAAGCCGCGGGAAGGAGTTTCCGCAGCGTTTTCATAATGCTGAAACGAGGCCCTCAAAGCCTCAATCGACCTCAAAACTGGGATTCCAAATTGGTGAAATCTCTTTGGACCCCGGAATCTGTGTGTTCATTGGGATAATTATAGGGTGATGATCGCCAGTTTTTAGACAAATTTAGCCGCACCGGATAAAAACGGTGCGGCTTATATTTTATTATCAAATCTCGTGTGAATGTCTCTTTGAGATTTTCAGTCGGTTCATAGCCCTATTGAGAGCAGCCTGGGTATGATAATACTGCATAACACCTTGTTTTTGATGCATACGCTCCCTGGCACGTTCAGCAGCCTCTTCTGCACGCTTAACGTCTATCTCATGGGGCAGTTCTATAGCATCGCCCAGTATGAGCACTAAGTCTTTTCTCACCTCGGCAAAGCCTTCGCTTATGGCGCAGTAACGCCACTCCCCGTCGACCTTATACTTTATCTCACCCGGTTCAACGATAGTTACCACCGTGGCGTGTTCCGGCAAAACACCCATAAGACCATCGTGCGTAGGGAAAATAAGATGTTCACATTCCCCAACGTAAAATGGTCTGTCGGAGGCAAGCAGTTCCAGCCGGAAGGTTTTCTTTTTAGCATCAGACATATTACTTCGCCTCCGATGCAGCTCGTTCGATAACCTCGTCGATGGTGCCAGCCATAAAGAATGCACTTTCGGGGCAGTCATCCAGCTCACCGTCAACGATCATCTTAAAGCCTCTAACAGTCTGGGCTACAGGCACATACTTGCCCTGCTGACCGGTAAACACCTCAGCAACGTGGAATGGCTGTGACAGGAATTTCTGAACCTTTCTTGCTCTGTATACAGCAAGCTTATCTTCCTCGTCCAGTTCTTCCATACCGAGTATGGCGATAATATCCTGAAGCTCCTTATATCTCTGGAGGATTTCCTGTACTTTTCTTGCAACTCTGTAGTGTTCCTCGCCAACAACGTCCGGTTCCAGGATACGGGAGGTAGATTCCAGCGGATCCACAGCCGGATATATACCTTGTTCAACGATTTTTCTTGAAAGAACGGTAGTAGCGTCGAGATGTGCAAATGTTGTAGCAGGAGCCGGGTCAGTAAGGTCGTCGGCAGGCACATATACAGCCTGAACAGAAGTGATAGAGCCGTTTTTAGTGGAGGTAATTCTCTCCTGAAGCTCGCCCAACTCGTTTGCCAGAGTAGGCTGATATCCAACGGCAGATGGCATACGTCCAAGCAGAGCTGATACCTCAGAACCAGCCTGAACGTATCTGAAGATATTGTCGATAAAGAGGAGTACGTCCTGACGACATTCATCACGGAAGTATTCAGCCATAGTAAGACCGGTCTGAGCTACTCTCATTCTTGATCCTGGTGGTTCATTCATCTGACCGAAAACGAGAGCAGTCTTGCTTATAACGCCGGATTCCATCATTTCGTGCCAGAGGTCGTTGCCCTCACGTGAACGCTCGCCAACGCCGGTAAATATGGAATAACCGCCGTGTTCAGTAGCAACGTTTCTGATAAGCTCCTGGATAAGTACAGTTTTACCAACGCCTGCACCGCCGAAAAGGCCGATCTTACCGCCCTTTGCATATGGAGCAAGGAGGTCGATGACCTTGATGCCTGTCTCCAGTATTTCCTGAGCAGGGCTCTGGTCACGGAAAGATGGAGCGGGACGGTGTATTTCCCAGCGCAGATCAGTTTCAGCAGGGCCTTTATTGTCGATAGTCTGACCGAGAACGTTGAACATTCTGCCCAGAGTTGCCGTACCAACAGGCACCTTGATGCAGGAGCCGGTATTGATAACCTCCATACCCTTCTGGAATCCGTCGGTAGAGGAAAGACAAATACAGCGGACGATACCGCCGCCAAGCGCAGAGGCTACCTCCATAACGCAGTCTCTGCCATCGTGTCTGACTATAAGAGCGTCACGTATCATAGGTATAGCTCCTACTTCGAATGACACGTCTACAACAGGACCCAACACCTGTACAATTTTTCCATTTTTCATATATCAAACCTCCTTGGGTTGATTTTAAGGTAGAGAGATCAGTCAGACTGCGGAGTGGTGCCGCATATCTCCGAGATCTCCTGAGTAATTGCAGCCTGTCTTGCACGGTTATATTGGAGCGACAGGCTTTGGAGCATATCTGTTGCGCTTGTGGTAGCGCTGTCCATGGCGGTCATTCTTGCCTGTTGTTCGGAGCAGAATGAATCGACCATTGCGCCGTATATAAGACCCTTCATGAAGTTAGGCATAAGGTGATCCATAACAGCCTTTGTATTCGGGAAAAATTCAGCTTCATGGTGGCGTGTGATATCAGTATCGCTTCGTACGAAGTGGGTAACGTCCAGCGGAAGGATATGCTGTACACGTATCTCAAAGTCTGAGCCTTTATTCATATCGGTATACACCACATAAACGTCGTCGACCATACCGCTTGTGAATTGCTCCATGAGTTTTTCAGCAATACTTCTTGCTCTGTAGAGGGTAGGGTTCTGGGTGGTATAGAAGAAGCTGTCGGCAAGGACAATATTTTCTGCGTTAGCCTTTCTTTTGAAGTACATTCTTCCCACCTGACCCATAACATAGAGGTAGTTCATGCGTGTATTGCTCATAAGAGATTCAGCCTTAGCCAGAACGTTGTGGTTATAAGCTCCGCACATACCCTTATCGGCAGTGATAATGAGGAGAGCCTGTTTACGTTCTTCTGGAGGGATATGGAGACGTTTATTGAAGCATTCTATCTCATTAGCCTCCTCGGGCACACGTGAGAGGATACTTCTCATAGCGTACAGCAGCCTTTCAAAGTAGGGCTTTGTAGCGTCCAGATCCTTTCTCGCCTTTTTGAGCTTTGAGGAGGAGATAAGGTACATGGCGTTGGTAATCTTTTTGATATCGCTGATACTCTTTATACGTTCACGAATCTCGTGCATATTAGCCATTTAGCTCACCTTTTCCTTGTAAGCGGCAGTGAAGTTTATGATTTCGGATATCTGCTCCGGAGTGATGTTCCTTGTCTCCTTGATGGAGCTTACAAGCTGCGGACATTCCTCAGCAATAGCCTGAATAAGACCTTTTCTGAAATTCGGAAGTTTTTTAAGGTCGATATCGTCCATGATATTTTCCGAGGACGCTGCCAGGATAACCACCTGTTCCCACATGGGGATAGGGTTATAGAGCGGCTGCTTGAGGAGCTCCATGAGCACATGACCGTGATCAAGGAGGGCTTGAGTAGTCGGGTCGAGATCGGAGCTGAACTGAGTGAACACCTCAAGCTCACGAAACTGAGCCAGGTCGATACGCATCTTTCCCGATACCTTTTTCATAGCCTTGGTCTGAGCGGCGCCGCCAACACGGCTTACGGACAGACCAACGTTTACAGCAGGCCGCATACCTGCGTTAAACAGCTCGGATTCAAGGAATATCTGACCATCGGTGATTGAAATGACGTTAGTGGGGATATAGGCTGAAACATCGCCGGCCTGAGTTTCAATAATGGGAAGAGCAGTAATACTGCCGCCTCCGTGTTTATCGTCAAGACGGCATGAACGCTCCAGCAGTCTTGAGTGTAGGTAGAAAACATCACCGGGATAAGCTTCACGTCCCGGAGGTCTATGGAGCAGCAAAGACATGGTTCTGTAGGCAACAGCGTGTTTTGAAAGGTCGTCGTATACGATTAGAACGTCCTTGCCCTTATCCATGAAGTATTCAGCAATGGCAGTACCGGAGTATGGTGCGATATACTGCACAGGTGCAGGTTCACTTGCCGAAGCGGAGACAACGACAGTATAGTCCATTGCGCCGTGCTTTTTCAGCATGGAAACGACTTTTGCAACAGTGGAGGATTTTTGACCTATGGCAACATAGATACAAATAACGTCCTTGCCTTTCTGATTTATTATAGTATCAACGGCAATGGAAGTTTTACCGGTCTGGCGGTCGCCGATGATAAGCTCACGCTGACCTCTGCCGATAGGGAACATTGCATCAATAGAGAGTATACCTGTTTCCAGAGGAACAGAAACAGACATTCTGTCGGCAACGCCTGCGGCTTCTCTTTCAATGGGATAGAACTCCTCAGCCTTTATATCGGCGCCGCCATCGATGACAGCACCGAGTGAATTCAAGACTCTGCCCAGCATATTATCGCTCACAGCAACGCCTGCACGTTTTTTGGTGCGTATCACCTGAGAGCCTTCAGTAACACCACGGTCGCTGCCCAACATGACAACGCCTACGGTTTTCATTTCAATATTCTGTACAATACCCCTTGTGCCGTTTTCGAATTCAACCAATTCGCCATACATAACGTTTTGTAGACCGAAAACAGTTGCGATACCGTCACCTGCACTTACAACAGTACCTGTTTCGATTAGAGCAGTTTTTCTGTCGAAGTCGGCGATCTCGCTTTTGAGCACCGAGATAATTTCACTGGCATTTATAGCCATAGTTTCACCTCCGCATAAGCTAATGCCGCAGTTTGACAAACTGCGGGCTTAAATATCAGTAAGTGCTTGGGCGCATAAGTTTTTCCCTGAGTTTAGCCATAGTTCTTCTGGTACTTCTGTCGTAGCGGAAGTCGCCGGCTCTCAGGATAAAGCCGCCCATAAGCTCAGGTGCAAAGGTGAGCTGAAGCTCCACCTTCTGATAGCCTGTTTTATTTTGGACAAGACGAACAAGTCGTTTTTTCTGTTCTTCCGTGAGAGGAGTAACATATTCAACAGTAGCCTTTATACAGTGTATAGCCTTACGGTTAAGGCTGCGGTATGAGCGGAATATCTCAGGTATCTCATCAGCTCTGTTGTTTCGGTGCACCACCTTGAAGAAGCTGTGCATAGACTCAGGCAGCACCTTTTCAATGATGCTGTCCTTTTCCTTATCGGTGATTATGGGATTGGAGAGCACCTCCAGAAGCTGAGGGCAAGCCTCAAAAACAGCAGCAGCCACATCCACATCATGGGCAGTTACGCCGGTTTCCAGGAGAGCCTGACCGTAAGTGTCGGTGATCCTATTCACGCTTATTCCTCCTCATTGAGGAAATCGTCCATAATTGCACGGTTAGCCTCGTCGTCGATTTTTTTGCCAATCACCTTTTCAGCGGCGTCCATAGCCAGAGATACTATCTGATTCTGAGCACTGGCAATGGAGCGTTCACGTTCAAGAGCAAGCTCCTGGCGTGTACTTTCGATGATACGGCTTGCCTCCTCCTGAGCCTGCTGAGTGATAGCAACGCTCTGGGCATTGGCATTTTTCTGAGCTTCCATAATTAGCTTTCGAGCTTCCTCTTTAGCGCCGGACATAGAAGTCTGGTACTCTTTGAGGAGCATTTCTGCCTGTTGTGAGTCCTCTTTAGCCTTATTGATATCATTTTCAACAAGGCGGGCACGTTCCTCCATGATGGCGTTTACTCTGCCAAAGAGGAATTTTTTCAGAAAGAGAAACAGCACCAGAATGTTTATTATAGAAAATAAAATTGTCCAGAAATCAAATTCCAGCACTACAAATCATCTCCCCAAGAGCCTGCATAGCAGGCCGAATCAAAATAATAATCAATCAGCCCATGAGAACCATGAGAAGTGCAATAACGAAACCGTAAATAGCAGTAGCTTCAGCAAGAGCCGCACCAAGGAGAAGTGAGCTACGAATATCTCCGGCAGCCTCTGGCTGACGTGCGATGGCCTCAACGGCCTTACCGGTAGCAATACCAATACCTATTCCGGCACCAATACCTGTTAATACAGCAATAGCAGCAGCGATCATGATTTTATACCTCCAAAAAAATAATTTTATAAAATACTCGTTTGAGTATTTTGGCGAAGATTAGCTTGGGTTACGGAGCTTATAGCAGACTGCCGATTATTGAGCAGCAGCTGTAGAATGTCTGAGCTTGTGGTTTTCCTCTTCCAGTCCCTCACCGACAAAGAGTGATGTGAGGAATACGAAAACGTAAGCCTGTATAGCTCCGTCGAAGACGTCGAAATACATACTGAAAACCATTGGTATTATAAGACCGCAAACGTGTTCGATGAGTTTCATTACAACGAAAGCGCCCAGCACATTGCCGAAAAGCCGCATACAAAGGGAAAGAGGGCGTATCACAACCTCCATAATGTTGATTGGAAGCATAACGGGGATAGGCTTAGCGAAGGATTTTAAGAAACCTTTCAAACCGCCGTTTCCTCTGAAAGTAGCAGCTTCGATCAGGATTATACTGAGAAGTGCATAGGCAGCCGTAACGTTGATGTCCTTGGTAGGAGGCTTTATGCCAAAACCCACCAGACCGATCATATTCGAAACACCCATAAGCAGCAGCACTGTACTGAGATACGGGACATATCGTCTGCCGGCAGGACCGGTATTGCCTTCAAAGAATTTGTAGACGAAATTCACGAGTATCTCCAGCAGAGACTGAGCCTTGCCGGGAACGATTTTCAGATTTCTGGTCATAAGGAGCACAGCGATCATTATTACCGCCATTATTCCCCAGGTCACCACAACAGATTCATGGATCGCAATGGGACCTACCACAGGGAAGTCGATAGGAATGGTAAAGACGACCTCGTTTTCAAGCTGACTAACCAG
Organism: uncultured Ruminococcus sp.; assembly: GCA_944386525.1. Classification (GTDB taxonomy): domain Bacteria; phylum Bacillota; class Clostridia; order Oscillospirales; family Ruminococcaceae; genus Ruminococcus_C. The sequence goes on from CALXBL010000033.1 coordinate 11,745, forward strand.
TTCTTCTCCCATAAACACCACATCCTTTGCAAGGTATTTTCAGCAGAGACCTTCTGCTGTTCACACCTATTATATCCCCTTTTCAACAGTTTGTCAAGGCAGCAGGTTTAAAGAACTATAAATAAAAGGGAGGCTGTCGCCAAAATTGGGACAGCCTCCTCGGTTGAAATTTAGTCAATATATGGAATTGAAGGAACCTTGCCAACGATGTAGTTCATGAGAGCGATAAGGTCGTCAGATGTGATATCGCTGTCCATGTAGCAGTCAGCATTAGCTTTAGCCTGGTCGTTCAGATCAACCATACCGGATACAGCCTTGTTGAGCAGGATGATATCAATGATACCGATCTTGCCATCGAGGTTTATATCGCCGTATGTTGCATCGGGATTAATACCTGTGATTGTAGTTGTAGTAGTTGTGGTAGTAGTAGTTGTTGTTGTAGTAGTTGTTGTTGTTTCCTCGGAAGTAGTTGTAGTTTCTTCGGAGGTAGTAGTTGTAGTTTCCTCGGAAGTGGTTGTAGTATCTTCGGAGGTGGTAGTTGTAGTTTCCTCAGAAGTGGTTGTAGTCTCCTCGGAGGTAGTAGTTGTAGTCTCCTCGGAGGTAGTAGTTGTAGTTTCCTCGGAGATGGTAGTTGTAGTTTCTTCGGAAGTGGTTGTAGTCTCCTCAGGTGTAGTAGAAGTTTCCTCACCGGATTCTGGCAGACCTGAAATTGTAAATGTTACATCAATAGATCTTGTGATGGAAACATCAGAGCCATCGATATCGCTGATACTCGGAGTAGTCCATGTATTGAGGATATTTCTTCTGAGGGACACACCATCGTTAGCAGTTACAAGAGAGCCATCGGAAGGACCGGTGTACTCACAGGCAACGCCATCGAATAGAATTTCATCGATAGTGAGGTTCAGACCGCACTCATTGAGAGGATCTTCAGAGCCCTCTGGAGCGTATGCATAGATGTTGAAGTCGGATTCAAGTATAAGGCACTCGATAGAACCGGAACCGTCACCTTCAGGAACGAGGAATGAAGCGGTATACTGACCGTTGCCTGTGATAGCAACAGGAACCTGACCCTCGTCGTCCATATTCCAGAACTTCATGCCGCCAGCCTGACCGGCGATAAATACATTGCCTACTACCTCGCCATCAGGCTGAGAGGCAGTGGTTGTAGTAGTTGTCTCCTGGGAAGAATCTGTGGTTTCGGTAACGGTAGTTGTAGTTGTTTCCTCTTCGGAGGTTGTTGTATCTTCAGAGGAAGTTGTTGTTTCAGCAGTAGTAGTTGTAGTTTCAGCAGTAGTAGTTGTTGTAGTATCGCCGCCGACATCATCAACATAGAACTCATTATCGAAGATAACGGTTACATTTTTGATATCAACAGTAACAGTGTCGCCTGTAGCAGCAGACCATGTCCACCAGTTTTCAAACTTAAGGTAGTCCATATCGAGCACACCTGTTACGCTGTTTACAACGTTTCCGTCAGAATCGGTTTCGAGGACAAACTCAGCAGAGCCGGCAGGAATTTCAAAAGTAGTAGAAGTTTCATTCGGACCAATTCCATTGTCCAGATAAGCCCATACAGTTTCGCCGCTTTCGTCGATAATATTAAAGCTCATGTTAATATTACCGCTGCATTCAGCAGAGTTCTTCTCAGAAGTGAGAGAATACTCAACAACAACAGTGCTTGCTGTGAGACCCAGTTCCTTATAAGGCTTCAGGTCGAATACAAGACCGCCCTCGCCATCGGAAAGCTCAGCAGCAGAAAGAGTTACACGGTCGGTTTTTGTGCCGTCGTCAACATAGCCATCGTTTGCAATAGTTTTGAATATACTCTGGATATTGCTGTCGTACCATGTGAGAGTAGTACGCTGGAACAGCTCAATAGAGCCGGAGTCGCCGTCATCCCATACAACAGGGCAGATACCCTCCATGCTGTAGGCAGTACCTGCAACAGCTTCATAGTAAGCATACATAGAAGCAGTGTCTTTGCCTTCGTTTGTAACAACACCGTACTCACCGATGATTACCGGGATACCGTTGTCAACGAACTTGGACTTGAGGCTGTTGAAGTCGTTTGTAAGTATAGTCTTATCGGAGTTAGTACCCCAAGTAGCGGTATAACCCCATGTAGAATCCTGTTCAGCCACGCAGAACGTAGGCGGTTCGTAGTAGTGGCAGGATACAGCGATCATGTTGGCAGAGTCTGTTGGAGCAGAGAAGCTGCTTGACAGGAGCTTTGCAGTATTATTTGATGCAGCCGGAACGAGCAGCAGACGATTAGCGTTGTTGCCGCCGGTAGCACGTACAGTATCGACGAAAGCCTGGTTGAGAGTCATGATCTGGTCGTCGGATATTTCAACCTCGTTCATGGACTCGAAAACGAGCTTTTCGTTGTAGTCAGCGAAATATTCAGATATCTGTTTCCACATAGCGGTAAACTTAGCCTGCTGAGAGGTACCGCCGGTGAGCCAGTTGTCCTGAACGCCATTAGCGCCGTCGTGGTGGATATTGATGATGGCGTACATATCATTGTTTATAGCATAGTCAACGACTTCCTTGACTCTTGCGAGCCATGTTGTGTCGATATTGCCTGAGCCATCGACCCACTGACTCCAGGTTACAGGGATACGTACAGTATTGAAGCCTGTTTTCTTGATCTCCTTGATCATAGCCTCAGTAGTTACAGGGTTGCCCCAAGCAGTTTCGCTTTTTTCGGGTGTAAGTGGGTTATCCCAGGTGTTAACGCTGTCGAGCGCATTGCCCAGGTTCCAGCCAAGTCCCATGTCCTCAACAAGCTCTACGGCTGACATTGCAGCGTCAGCCTCCATAAACATACTTGTACTAAGGACAGATGAAGCAGAAACAGCTACAACAGCTGAGGTGAGGGCTGCTAAAGCCTTCTTAAAAATGTTCATAGCCTTTACATCTCCTTTGAAAGTGTTCGTTTGCGTGCGTATGTGTGTGTGTTTGGCTTTTGTTCGCCTATGCGGTTACCAAAAGCCCAGAGATTTCCTCATGTTCTTTTATTCTAACATGATTTTTGCCAAATGTCAATAATCCTAATTTAAAATGGTTTATCAATTTTGGTAAAACTGCAAAATGCATAAAATTCCAATGTTTGCTTTGTGCAAGTTTAACAATAGACTGTTTATTACTTCGATGTAAAAAAAGTCTTCTGGAAAAGTGGCTTAAAGTTAACGGCAGCATATGGGTGTGTTGTCTGTATTATAATGGTATGAGGCTGACGGTGCTGAGAAGAGTGCTAAAGGGTATAATATATGCAGATTAGTATGCTGATTAGGGGCGGCAGGGACTTATAGACGCTTTTTGTGGCAAAGCTTGCTATATCAAATGTGGGCGAGGTGTACTTTTTGTGCAAGTCGCCGAAAATTCAAAAAACCCTTGACTTTAGCAGCCGGTTGTGATAAATTATTATTAGCACTCATAGAGTGAGAGTGCTAACACCTAAAAAGCAAATCTGCCAGAACGGGAGGGATACCGGTGGACGCCAGAAAGCTGAAGATACTTGCAGCGGTAGTTGACAATTTTATAAGCACAGGTGAACCGGTAGGCTCAAAGACTATATCAATGCTGCCGGGAATAAACGTATCGGCTGCAACAGTTCGCAACGATATGGCTATATTGGAGGAGCTTGGCTATCTTGAGCAGCCCCATACTTCAGCCGGAAGGACGCCTACATTCAAGGGATACCGGCTGTATATAGAAGAGATATTAGGCAGGACTGAACTGGATGCCTCCGAGCGGGCAAGGCTTGACCAGATGCTTGGCGATGAGGAAAACTACACCGAAGAGCTGCTGCTTCAGAGCGCAGGAACGGCGCTTGCTGAGATAACAAAGTGTGCAACGGTAGTATCAAACCTTGCGCCAAAGTATTCGGTAATATCAAAGGTGGAGGTAATTCCCACCGGCAAGCGGCTCTATGTAGTACTGCTGATAACGTCAAACGGCAAGATAAAGAATAAGGCTTGCCGCATGGAGTTTGACCTTACCCAGGAACACATGGATTTCCTTACACGATATCTGGAGGAAAACTTGGAGGGAGTCTCAGTAGCCGATCTTTCCGAGGAAAGGCTCGATCACCTGATAACGGCAATGGGAACTTATATGGTAGCGCTTTCGCCGCTTGTAAAGGGTATATGCGAGATGTCCCGTGATTTGCAGAAGAACGAGGTCTATGTAACAGGTGAGCAGAATCTGCTGACATACGGCGATATCGACAAGGGTGAGATAGTCCGGTTCATATCCCACAAGAATGAGCTTCAGGAACTGCTCGACGACAGCATGAGCGGACTTCAGGTGGTGTTTGGCGAAGAGGACGATGGCTTTGCAATAGGCAATTCAAGTATGATCGTCTCAAGGTATGAAAAGTGCGGCAAGACCGCTGGTTCATTGGGCGTTATAGGTCCTATGAGGCTTGACTATGCAAAGGTAATTCCATATATAGATTATTTTACAGAAAAGCTCACCCGGTTTCTGACAGAGCATGGTGAGGGAAAGGATGATGATAATGAATGAAAAGGATCTGGAAAAGCTCATGAATGAAGATCCTGCTGCTGACCAAAAGGAGACAGCAGAGGAAAAGGTGCAGGATACAGACGCAGCAGAAAATGTTGAGTCTGAAGAAAAGTTCGAGGCAGATAAGCTCCGTGAGGAGCTTGAAACTGTAAAGGATCAGCACCTGAGACTCATGGCAGAGTACCAGAACTACCGCAACCGCACCACTGAGGAGAAAAAGAAAATTTACGGTGATGCAAAGGCTGACTGCATAAAGGAGCTGCTCATAGTGGCTGACACATTCGATAGAGCAGTTGCGGCGGAGTGTTCTGACGAGACCTATAAAAAGGGTGTTGAGATGACCTACAGTCAGCTTCAAAAGGCTTTTGAAAAGCTGGGCATTGAGGAGATCTCACCTCTTGGCGAGGAATTCGATCCTAATCTCCACAGCGCTATCAGACAGATGGAGGAGGGCGATTACAAGGAGAATACAGTCTGCGAAGTCTACCAGAAGGGTTATAAGCTTGGTGACAGATTAGTAAGACCGGCTGTTGTGGCAGTCAAGAGTTAGCTTTAAAAAGTTAGATTAGTCAATTAGAATTATTGGCAGCAATTCATAAAAAGGCACTAATTTCAGTGTGTATATAATTGATGCTTGAAAAATGCGATAAAATCAAAAATTTAAAATAAACAATAACCGCCGGCAGTCCGGCAAACAACGAAAGGAAGAGATTATTATGGGAAAAATTATCGGTATTGACCTTGGTACAACAAATTCATGCGTAGCAGTTATGGAGGGCGGCAACGCAGTAGTTATCACAAACGCAGAGGGTGCAAGAACTACACCGTCTGTAGTAGGTTTCTCCAAGACAGGCGAAAGACTTGTAGGTCAGATTGCAAAGCGTCAGGCAGTAGCAAATCCTGAGAAGACAATTTCCTCTATCAAGCGTCACATGGGAGAAAACTACAAGGTGGACATCGACGGCAAGAAATATACACCTCAGGAGATCTCCGCAATGATCCTCCAGAAGCTCAAGACCGATGCTGAGTCTTATCTGGGCCAGCCTGTAACAGAGGCTGTTATCACAGTACCTGCATACTTCACCGACGCACAGCGTCAGGCTACAAAGGACGCAGGTCAGATCGCAGGTCTGAACGTTCGCAGAATCATCAACGAGCCTACAGCAGCTGCACTTTCCTACGGTATTGATAAGGAAGGTGAGCAGAAGGTAATGGTATACGACCTTGGCGGCGGTACTTTCGATGTATCCATCATTGAAATGGGCGACGGAGTTCAGCAGGTACTTGCAACAGCAGGTAACAACCGTCTGGGCGGAGATGACTTTGATCAGCGAATCATAGACTGGATGATTAAGGAGTTTAAGGCTCAGGAAGGTTTTGATCTTTCCGGAGACAAGATGGCAATGCAGAGACTGAAGGCTGAGGCTGAAAAGGCTAAGATCGAGCTTTCATCTACAACCACAACAGATATCAGCATTCCGTTCATCGCAGTTGACTCCAACAGTACTCCTCTTCACCTTAACATGACTCTGACAGTTGCAAAGTTTAACGAGCTGACAAGAGATCTGGTAGATGCAACAATGGGACCGGTACAGCAGGCACTGTCCGACAGCGGACTTTCAGCTTCCGACCTCGACAAGATCCTGATGGTAGGCGGTTCTTCAAGAATTCCGGCAGTTCAGGCAGCTGTAAGACAGAAGCTTGGCAAGGAGCCTTTCAAGGGCATCAATCCTGACGAATGCGTAGCGCTTGGTGCGGCTCTGCAGGGAGGCGTTCTCGGCGGCGACGTAAAGGATGGTCTTCTGCTGCTGGATGTAACACCTCTGTCTCTTGGTCTTGAGACAATGGGCGGCGTTTGCACAAAGATCATCGAGAGAAATACAACTATCCCTACAAAGAAGAGCCAGATCTTCTCAACGGCAGCTGATAACCAGACAGCAGTTGATATCAACGTACTCCAGGGCGAGCGTGAGTTTGCACGTGACAACAAGCAGCTGGGTACATTCCGTCTGGATGGCATCGCACCGGCAAGAAGAGGCGTTCCGCAGATTGAAGTAACATTCGATATCGATGCAAACGGTATTGTACACGTATCCGCAAAGGATCTGGGTACCGGCAAGGAGCAGAACATCTCCATCACAGCGTCAACAAATATGTCTAAGGAAGATGTTGAAAAGGCTGTCAAGGAAGCAGAGGCTTTCGCAGAGCAGGATAAGAAGCGCCGTGAAGATGTAGATACAAGAAATCAGGCTGAGAGCCTTGTAGGTCAGTGCGAAGGCACACTCCAGGAGCTGGGCGACAAGGTGCCGGCTGCTGAAAAGAGCGACATTGAAGCTAAGATGGCTGATCTGAAAACAGCATTGAGCGGCAACGACACAGCAGACATTAAGGCAAAGACAGACTCTCTCCAGCAGGCACTTTATGCAATGTCTTCCAAGATGTATCAGCAGCAGGGCGGACCTGATATGAGTAATATGGGCGGCAATGCAGGCGGTGATATGGGCGGCAACGGCGGCTCCAACGATGACGGTGTAGTGGACGCTGATTTCAAGGAAGTTTAATTAAAAAAATCGGAAATTCCGATAAAAACGCAATCGGGGCGAATACAAAGGTATTTGTCCCGTATTGTTGTATCATGATATAGGCAGATTGGTCCTCTTTGCCGAGATGACAGTTTCTTTTAAATAAGAAAGCTTTGAGTGAAAAAAGGAGAATAACTATGGCAGAAGAAAAAAGAGATTATTATGAGGTCCTGGGACTCCATAAAGGAGCCTCTGATGACGATATAAAGAAAGCCTTTAAGACAATGGCTCGCAAATACCATCCTGATCTCCATCCCGGCGACAAGGAGGCTGAGGAGAAGTTTAAGGAAATAAACGAGGCGTTCGGCGTACTGTCCGACCCTGAGAAAAAGGCGCGCTACGACCAGTTCGGTCATGCAGGCGTAGATCCCAGCTACGGCGGTGGAGCAGGTGGCTACGGCGGCGGATTCAGCGGAGATATAAATGATATTTTCGACTCTATATTCGGCGGCTTCGGTGGCGGCTTTGGTGGTTTTGGCGGCTTCGGCGGAGACAAGAAGGCTAATCCCAACGCTCCTCAAAAGGGCGGAGATATAAAGACAAGGCTCACCATCGAATTTCTGGAGGCGTGTAAGGGTGTTACAAAGACTGTTAGCATACAGCATCTTGAAAAGTGCAGCCGATGCAATGGTACAGGCGCAGATGCAAACAGCAAAAAAGTGACTTGCTCTGTCTGCGGTGGCAAGGGACAAAGAGTGGAACAGAAACAGTCGCTTTTCGGTATGGTGCAGAGTGTTGTGACCTGTTCAGCCTGCGGAGGAAGGGGTCAGACTATACAGAATCCGTGCAGCGAATGTAAGGGTGCAGGCAGAAAGCGAACTACCAGCAGTTTTGAGGTCAAGATACCGGCAGGTATCGACGACGACCAGACTATCCGCATGAGTGGAAAGGGCGATGCCGGACTTAACGGCGGACCCAGCGGCGATGCATACATCAATATACGTGTAAAATCTCATGAAATATTTGAGCGTGACGGCTGTGATATCTATTGTGAGATGCCTATCACATATGCTCAGGCGGCGCTTGGTGCTGAGATAACAGTACCTACCATAGATGGAAACGTCGCATATACTATAGATGAGGGCACACAGAGCGGAACTAAGTTCCGTTTGAGAGGAAAGGGTGTAAAATTCATCAACCGTGACGCACGAGGCGACCAGTATGTGACTGTTACAGTTGAAGTTCCAAAGAAGCTTTCAAAGAAGCAGAAGGAGCTGCTGAGGGAGTTTGATGAATCGCTTGATGAAAAGAACAACACAAAGCAGAAGGGATTTTTAGACAAGCTGAAGGATCTCTTTGACTGATGATAAATAACAGAAAAACCGCTCTCGTGATGAGAGCGGTCCAGCCTGTCGAAAAAGTCAAGCATTCGCTTGGCTTTTTTTGATAGAAATGGTATAATAAAGAAAAGGCGGTGTAAAA
>CALXBL010000034.1 GCA_944386525.1 uncultured Ruminococcus sp.
CTGCTTGATTGTTCTTTGATTGAAATTTTAACCCCGATTTCAGACAACGAAATCGGGGTTTTTGGACAGACAGAATCTCCGTATTCTTAAATGAATACGGAGATTTTTTATATTGCCCGATATTTATTTGCTGTCATGCCGGTTTTCATAGCAAATTGCCGCATAAAATATTTGTTATCTGAATATCCGCATAGTTCTGCTATATCCGCAGAACTGAAAGAAGTTGTCATCAGCAGGTACTGAGCCTTAGCAATGCGTGCCGAAATACAGTCCTGATGGAAGCTTATTTTAAAGCACTCCTTATATATTGAGCGCAAATATCCGGGACTAACATCGTATTGCTCATGTATCTTGTCCACATCAAACGTATCTTCAGGATTCAAATAAATATATGTCCTTAGCTCATTCAGATACATATATTGCTTTATCAGACGACGCTCTGATATGATATGTATCTGTTCCGACAGAAGTTTTTGCAGTATATCCATATTCTTTGAATAAGACTCGTCACTGCACCTGAATGCACTGCATACAAAAGAATCCATGCCATACTGTTTCATGTAGCCTGTATGCTGACAGAGAAATGCACACAGTCTTTCGGCAAGAAGCTCAGGAGGAGTTTTTCGCTGCATAAGGCATACAAATGTATCATTTTTGAGTCTTGCACGTAAATCATTTTTACTACAAAATTCCTGTATGCATTCAGTAGCCGCTTTCAGTGCAGCTACTTTTTCTTTTTGGTAAGCCGGCGAAAACTCCCTCTCAAACAGGAAAACTTTCATTCCCACAATGCACATATCAGTTTTATCAGCAGCACCAAATAAACTGCGCAAGCCGTTTTCATTCAGCAGTCCAGTCATTGTATCTCGCTGCTCTGCCACATTTTGACATTCTATCAAATATTGTATATCATTTTTCATTCGCAGGAACTCCAGACCATTTGATATGGACTTCAGCAGATTCCTGAAAATATGATCGTATGTATCAGGTCCATTAAACCGCACTACCACAAAACCAAGTTCTCTGTCGGAGAAAAATATGGGACAGAAATAATATGGTGCAGCCTCGTCACGGAAAAGACAGGTAAATTGATTTTTCAAAAATAGTACAGGCTGCTCATTTGCGAAAAGATCGTATCTTATCATATTATCAGAATTCAGATCCTTATCATACCAATTTTCATAAAGGCACAAATACATTCTGTCGGCATTCCGCACAAGATAGCGGAATTCACGACAGCAGTGTGTAAATTCATTTATATTCCTGCATTCCGTAAGACGATGCTCAAGCTGACTGAAAAAATTCAGAAAATCATATGTAGCTTTTGTCTGGAGCTCTTTGATCTCACGTTTTATATCCTCTCTTTTTGCACCGCATTGGCAGGTATCGCCCGTTATCAGGCGTCCTTTCATTGGTGTAAATTCACCGTACTCACTTGTTTTCAGCCTGTCAGCAAGCAGTCGTACAGCCTGATCTCCCAGTTGCCTGCGGTTACGTTGATAGGTGGTCAGCAAAGGTGTGTGATTGCGTCGTTCATGAACATACTCGTACCCCACAAGAGTCATTTCCTCTGGTATATCAACGTTATGTTCCATAAATGTGTCAAGCACACCATATGCCATATAGTCATTACAGCAGATAAGAGCCTGCGGCTTTTTTAGCTCTCCGGATATGTACTTTTTAGCCTGAGTTCTTCCAGAATTCAGCCAGAAATCACCAAAGAACACCTTATCCTCGTGGAAACTTATACCATGCTTTTCAAGCGACTTTTTGTAGCCGTTTATGCGGTTATACGACGCCTCAATAAAGTCATGTCCGGTTAGAATATGTATATCTGTAAAATGGTGCACCTCTATGAGATGATCGGTAATATCCTCAATATCAGCCTCGTCACTGCTGTTGATGTAGTGAAAGTGGGGAAGTATGAAATCCGGCTGCGGAGTACCTATAGCAATGACAGGTATATCTGTCTTCCGTGACAGATGACTGATTATTCTTTCTTTCAGCTGAGTATTGATGATAGCTTCGGATATCAGGATAAATCCGTCGAATTCATCTGACAGTATCAGATCATAGATGTTATTCTCATTTTTCAGCACATCTGACGGCTCGTTTGGATTATATATGTTTGATATCACTGCAATGTCAATATCCATTCCCTGTGCCGTTTCAATGGCACTTTTCAGTATCTCACGCTGTTCAATATCCGAAACCTGAGCAGCTATTACACCAAAAGTCAGTCTTTTCATTTTGACCTCCTTAGCTTCTTATTCTATTCATATTATAAAATTATATATCAGAAAAGTCAATATAAAAATTATTGTATTGATGAAAAAATATTGGAATATAATCGTTTTGTCCACTTTTTATCCGTAATGTGAGTTGAAAATTTATGAATACAGTTGTATTATAATCGTGGATAGAAAGAACTCGTACACTATTTTATTTGGAGGGATAATTATGTTTATTCAAATTAAAAAGACAATATCTGTTTTTCTTAGCTGTGCGATGCTGGCAGGCATGACCACTTTGCTTCCTGGCACCAGGACTTCGGCTGCTTCTGTATGCCAGATAAATACGGATGTTGAATACCAGACTATCCGTGGATTCGGAGGAATGAATCTTCCGGAATGGATGGGACAGGATTTGACGGATGCACAAAGAAAAACTGCATTCGGAAACGGTGATAACGAACTGGGACTTACCGTGCTTAGAGTATTTGTCAATCCTAACAGTGATCAATGGAAGCTGGCTGTACCAACGGCAAAATATGCTTCAGATAACGGAGTAACGGTTTTTGCATCTCCATGGGAACCACCCGCAAACCTTACTGAAAAATATCCGGACAGCAATATAGGCAAGCTTTATCTGCCGGAGTCCAATTATGGCGCCTATGCACAGCATCTCAATGATTTCGGTACTTATATGAAGAATAACGGCGTTAATCTTTATGCAATTTCAGTTCAGAATGAGCCTGATTATTCTTCAGAATGGACTCATTGGACAACAGATGAACTAACTAACTTTATTGCAAATTATGGCGATCAGATTACAAGTACAAGACTTATGTCGCCTGAATCGTTCCAGTATTCTCCCGAGGGCGCTTCGTGGATTGACCATGGCACAGGAGATGGCGGAAAGAGAATATATAGAAAGATTCTGGAAAATGAAAAAGCCTTTGCAAACTGTGATCTGTTCGGTACTCATTTTTACGGCACACAAAGAGCATGGATGGATTTTCCAGAAATTGAAAACTGCGGCAAGGAAATCTGGATGACAGAAGTATATGTTCCTAACAGCGAGGCAGATTCAGCTAACCGCTATCCGGAAGCTATACAGGTTTCTGAAAACATTCACAATGCCATGGTTGTAGGAAATATGAGTGTATATACATGGTGGTATATTCGCAGAAATTATGGTTTGATGACCGAAGATGGTAAAATAAGTAAGCGAGGCTATTGTATGGCACAGTATTCCAAGTATGTACGTCCGGGTGATGTGCGCATTAATGCAACTGAACAGCCGTCTGAAGATGTCTATGTATCTGCCTACAAGGGTAACGATAATCAGGTGACTATCGTGGCAATAAACAAGGGAACAGAGGGTTATGCACAGCAGTTTTCTTTAAACTCTAATTTACAGATTACGGATATTGACCGTTATAGAACATCAAGCACTGAAAATATCGCTAAAACAGAAAATTTAGAGTATACTGACAACAGCTTTTGGGCACAGCTCCCTGCTGAAAGTGTATCAACCTTTGTTATTACATTAGCTGACAAAGCTATTGAGCCCGATGAAGACGGCTATTATTTCCATGATACTTTTGAGGGTGGTATATTTGATTGGGAAGGGCATGGTTCATCTGATGTGCTCCCCAGCGGAAGAGCTCCTTATAAAGGCAGTGAGGCACTTCTTGTTCAGAACAGAGCAGCTTCATGGAATGGTGCACAGAAGTTATTGAATTCCGCATTTAAGGCTGGTCAGGAATATAGTTTCAGTATATGTGCTGAATATCTTGACGGTGACAGTACCCAGAATATGGCGCTGACGCTGCAATATACGGATTCCAACGGTGATATCAAATTTTCACGCATTGCTTCTGCCACGGCATTAAAGGGATATTACGTTCAGCTCGCAAATACTAATTTTAAGTTACCTGAAGACGGGAAAGATTTTATAATTTATATTGAGACCGAAAGCGGAACTGGTAATTTTTATATTGATGAAGCTATCGGTGCTGTTGCAGGAATCAAAATAGACGGACCTGAACCACCAGTAACTACAACTACAACAACGAATACAACAACGACCACTGCAACTACAGAAAAGACTACTATACCAGTGACAACAGTAACAACAACTACTACAACTTCAGTTACAACAATCGATCCCGTTGCAGAAATTGAAGGCGATGTAAATAACGATGGTTCTTTTAGTATGTCAGATATTCTGCTGTTTCAGAAATGGCTTTTGGCAGTGTCAGGTACGAGCTTTGTTGATGCACAAGCAGGTGATGTGAACGACGATGGACAACTTAATGTATTTGATTTTTGCCTTATGAAAAGAATTCTCATCACAGCATAAAAGTGCTTAAAAGACAGCATAATTGTTAATTGACAAAAAGTTTTATAAAAGTGTAAAATTATTATATAAAAAGCAAACTGAAATGGAGGAGATTCTATGTTTAAGAAAATGATGAAGAGAATATGTACAGCAGCTGTCACAGGAGTTCTTGCAGCGGCAGCAGTTGTGGGAGTTTTTCCGTCAGAGAGTTCTATGTCTGAGCTAAGTTCTCCCACATCAATAACAGCTGAAGCTGCAAGTGCCATACGCAGACCTTGTTCGCCGGAGCAGCCAATGCTCATAACTCATATTGATACATGGAACTATGCAGATCCGGCAAAGATTATAGCGCTTATCCCTGAGGATATTAAGCCGTATGTGGTATTTAACATTTCACTTTCAATCAACTGGGATTCTGAAAATAATCAATGGCTTATGGTTCAGGACGGTTATGAGTGTGCTAAATCATGGCTTAGAACTTGTGCTGATGAGGGCGTATGGTGTATGGTTCAGCCTTCCAGCGGAGGACAATGCCATTTCCCGGACTATCCGGCAGACTATGACTTTGAAACTACTCTCTTTGCAGAATTTTTCAGGGACTATCCGAACTTCATAGGATTCAATTACAGCGAGCAGTTTTGGGGCTTTGAATCAGAGGATTTTTCCGTCACTCCCATTGAACGCTATGAGCACTTTGCAGGACTGCTGAAGCTCTGCAACAAATATGGCGGATACCTTAATATAAGCTGGTGTGCAAACCAGTGGAGTGCTCCACTAAATCCGGTAGCAATGCTGAAACGATGTCCTGAATGGAAAAATGCCTGTGAGTTGTATTCCGAGAATCTCCAGTTGGAAGAAAAATATACTCAGACAAGTTATATTCAGGATGTGGAAAGCGAAGTACTGGGTGCATATTTATCGGGATATTGCGGAAACTACGGCGTTCGTTACGATGAGACAGGCTGGACTGACTCCACATGGAACGGTACAGGAAATGCGACCAAAGATGAATATCGTCAAGTTACAGGACTTCCTATCTTTCTGGAAAGAATGGCTCTTAACGGTGCGACTATCATTGACGGACCAGAACTTGTATGGGCTGATGACTTCGGAGAAACATGGGGCGGTGTTAAGGATAGTGAAGGATACACGTGCCGGAACTGGTATATGTATGACCAATATGTGAATGTGACACTTGACTTTTTCCGTAAGCTGATTGATGGAAGCATTCGAATTCCATCAAGGCAGGAGGTCATCGACCGTACTAAGGTAGTTATCATACAAGATGTTTCAAGCGGTTCCGATAACGATAAATACAGCACATATCCCACACTTTTTGAGGGACTCTACCGCATGGATAGTGACGGAAATCTGAAGGATAATCACAATCTCTACAAAAGCTCAGGACGTTATCCCACTATTCCTACAGTTTACGGTCTTAGAGACGATATCGCAAAATCCTTTGACGTGCAGATAAATCAGTCTGAAATAGTCTCACGCTGGAGCAGTATCTCCGCAAAGCAGGAGGAATTCAACGAACTTTTTCCGTCAGAATATTACGGAAACTGCTATGCTGCAAGATACGAAAACACATGGGTGACATATAATCCAAACAAAAACGGCAGCAATTGCGGTGCGGTGCTTTCATTCAAATATAATACCTGCAATAATATAGACGTGAATTTCAATGCCTATGGTACTGCACTAATAAATGAGTACAGTGACCATATCGACATCTTTGCAAATAATTTTGATGAGGATTCCTCTGATTCTCTTGTTACCGATACTTTCAAAATCTCAGGATGCACCTCAAAACCAAGTTATACTGCAACCGACACGGGAAGAAACCAGACAGCTTCCAAGATAAGTGAAAGCTATGTTGACGGTACATATACACTTACTGTTCAGCACAATGGTCCTGTAAGCATCAGTATTATGTGCAGCGGAAATAATACAAACAGACTTACTGCCGATCAGAGAACGGCGCTTTCCGCTCCGGAACAGCCTGAATTTTACACTGGTATAAGACAGTACGAGGGTGAGTTTTTTGATACAAAAAATGTTGAGGCAAATGTAACTAATGCATGTAAGAGCGGCGTAACTGGCATACAGGGACAGGGCTTCCTTAAATTCGGAAAAAATGCAAACGCTGCTGTCGAGGATACAGTTCGAACTCAGAGTGCAGGAGATTTCACATTAAATCTTCGCTATTCCATACCGGCTGCAAGCAGCGGAGTTGATCTGTATGTAAATGGCTCAAAGGTCAGCACACTTTCTCTTCAGCAGTGTTCCTCCTACAGCGAATGGAAAACGGTCAGCCAGACCATAACGCTTGCTCAGGGTGACAATAAGATAGAATTCAAGGCTAACTCTGCACTGAGTGCTTCACTCTATATTGACAATTTCACAGTTGAGGGGAATTTCGGAACAGTCCAGCAGGAACCAGTAGTATTAAACGGCAAATTGATAAAAAACCTTACTATTTTCGATACGGAAAATGGTGCTGACTGGTCTATATGCTACGAATTCGGTATTGGTTCAACACTCTATGGTGACCGTGACCTTACCTGCACATCCATTCCCACAAATCTTGTCAATGTGGAAACGATACGCACTGCCGGAGATTCAAAGCTCTATACTGATGATCTGGCAGAGTTTACTGCCGGTGATGATATCACTGTTTACGTGGCAGTTGATACAAGAGTACTGGAGAATATGCCGCAGTGGCTCAGCAGCTGGACTTATGCAGGTACGGCATTGACTTCCTCCAACGATGTAACGTTTGAGCTATATAAGCTGAATGTCAGTGCAGGCTCTGTCGTTACTCTGGGGACAAACGGCGGTCTTGGAAATTCTGCAAACTACACTGTATTTGCAGTGCCGCAGGAGCATATTACCAAAGGTGACCTGAACTGCGACGGCAGCATAAATATATTCGACCTCTCCTACGCAAAACAATCGCTCAGAATTGGATTTACAGATACACGTGCCTTTGAATCAGCAGATATTGACAGCGATGAAAAAGTCGAAACTGATGATTTAAAACAGATACAGGACTATATTGTCGGCAGGATAGAATCATTTCAAACTGAAGGAATAACAGGTGAAGTTTATATGGCTCAGATCGCAGGACAGATACTTGAAACTGAACCCAGCAGTGCGACTGCTGAAAGTGCCGATACAGCCTACGGAACTTATGAAAAGAAAACAATATATTCAGAGGTGTGCAAGAGAAACAAGAACTTTAACGTACTTGTTCCTGCCGGATATAGCGAGACTAAAGAATATCCGGTGCTTTACGTACTTCATGGGTACTGGGGGAATGAGGATGCTCTCCTTGACGCAGGCGATTCGTCTCTGAAACTCAGACAAATAATCGGCAATGCTATATCCTCCGGTGAAGCTGAGGATATGATAGTTGTGTTCCCCGACATCTATGCAAGCGACACGCAGGATGCTTGTGATGGACTTAATGCAAAAAACAATGCTGCATATGACAACTTCATAAATCTGCTCGTAAAAGAAATTATGCCGTACATGGAGCAGAACTACTCTATCAAAACAGGCAGGGAAAATACGGCGATCACAGGTTTCTCCATGGGCGGCAGAGAGTCACTCTATATCGGTTTCAGCCGTCCTGACCTTTTCGGATACGTTGGAGCTATGTGTCCCGCACCCGGTCTTACCGCCGACCTTATATCGGATGAGAATCTGAAGTTTGAAAGCGTATCTCCTTACCTGCTTATGGTAAGTGCAGGCTCTGATGATTCTATTGTCTGGTCTACTCCGGCAGGATATCACGATACAATGACTAATAATGACGTCATCCACATCTGGCACTACGTTACAGACGGCGATCACGGCGGTAAGACAATACGTCCTCATATGTATAACTTTGTCAGAGCCATTTTTAAGGCGTAATATAATAAACGGCAAAAGGCGGAGCTTAAAAAAGCTTCGCCTTTAACTGTTGGCTGGTTGCCTGCCTAAATCAGAGAAATGGACTTCATTCAGGTATCATTAACTCTTTGAATTTGCCGATTTTTTCGCACAGCATACATAAAAACAAACAGCCACTTTTATGTGACTGTTTGTTTGAAACTTTCTTTTAACTTCTTTCCCCAACTATTGACGAAGAGTCCTTATTTTTTTATTGTTACCTCATTAAGTGGCAGCTTTTATGTGTTATTCTGAATATGTCATGGTATAGGGAGTAACAGTTTTTAAAATCTCCACGTAAGCGGCTGCATCGGCCTTTGCAGCGTTAAGGTCGTGCTCTAAGTAGTTGCCGCATTCTATACGGCTGCTGCCTGGTATCCCGCCGGAAAATCCAGCAATAAAATCAAATGCCTCTTTCAGCAGTTCAATCAGAGCTTCTTTTGATACGCAGTCGCGCATTATAATATAGAAGCCTGTACGGCAGCCCATGGGACCGACATATATTACCTGGTCAGTATATTTAGAGTTGCGGACATATGTTGCTAACAGATGTTCGATAGTGTGGAGCGATTTAGGTGAGATATAGCTGCCGGCATTGGGCGTTTTCATTCTGAGGTCGTATGTTACAGCGTCGCCATCGGTGCGTGATACGTAGACCCCAGGCTTCAGAGTGTCGTGGTTTACGGAAAAGCTTGCAATTTTTCTCATATTACATCTCCTGTGGTATTATTCGATGTGTCCCATTTCTTTCAGGGCCTCCAGAGTAGATTCGTCAATATCCGATATATCGCCGTCCTCTATGAGAGTGGCGTCGTATACGTGGTGTATTTGTCCCGGATAGGTTGTGGCGATTATGCCGTTGTATTTCAGCTCAATAAGATCTCCGTTGGTGAATTCAGAGAACATGGTATCATCATTTGAGCTTATGGTGCACGGGCCGGAGCTTTCAATGACTATCATAGGTGCACCGGTCTTGCCCATCAAGAACCGCCCTTCAACTGATACCACTTCTGAAGTCAGGTCATCGTTGTTGGAGCAGCCGGCAAGAGAGGCAAAGACAATTACTGCTGCAATGAATGAAAAGATATTTTTCTTCATAAGATCACTCCTTAGTAGTCGCCGGAGGTATCCTCCATAAGTGCGAATTTGATCGTAAAATCTTTGTAGCTTCCGTCTTTGGAGTAACGACGGCACTCAGCAGTCAGAACATCGCCTGCTTTGCAGTCAAATATCACAGCGGAAAGATCGTCATAATTATTTACCTCAGTACCGTTTACTGACAGTATAAGGTCATCTATCCTGAGTTCTGAATTTGCAATGTCGCAGTCTTCAGCTATCTCAGCTATCCATATGCCCTTTGTGGGGGCTTTGTCGAGATTATAGTATAACATGAATTCATTCTGAATGGCTTCATCCTCCATGGAGATGAAAGTAATGCCTATGCGTACTCTGCCGCTGACGTAGCCGTTTTCGATTATCTCCTCAAAAATGGGAGCTGCCTGGTTTATGCTTATGGCAAAACCCAGACCTTCATACGTGCCGCTGTAGTAGGAGGCGTATTTTGAGGATGTAACACCAACTACCTGACCGTACATATTTACAAGAGCTCCGCCGGAGTTGCCTGGGCTGATGGCAGCATCGGTCTGAATACATTCCATGTAGAAACCTGTAGATGTACTGCGTATCTGTCTATCGAGAGCAGATACTATGCCCTTTGTGACGGTACTTGTAAGACCGGCAGGGCTTCCTATTGCCACCACTTCCTCACCTACAACAAGGGAGTCGGAGTCGCCGAGAGCTGCTGGTATAAGACCGTCCGCCTTTACTTTAAGTACAGCCAGATCAGACTTGCTGTCGTAGCCTATGAGTGTACCCTCAATTTTCGAGCCATCGTTGAATGTAATGCCGAATCTGCTTGAGTCGGCAACCACATGGGCATTTGTCAGTATATATCCGTCCTCGGTGAGGATTATGCCGGAGCCGCTGCCGGTCTCGATGCCGGCGGCGTCAAAGGATGTTATTTCTACAATAGACGGGCTTACAATGGCAGCCACTTCTGAGGCGGTGTATCTTCCGTTTTCGTCGGGTGATATCTCCTCATCTCCCTGGTATATGGGGGTAGATTCAAAGTTGACGTGTGATTCGCTGCTGGTATTGTCAGCGCCCTTTACCACACCAGTTGACGATGCGGGGACATTTCCTTTTGCATATAAAACAGCGTCGCTGATTATGCAATATGCAAATATTGCTGCTATCAATATGATGCATATCCGCACCAACATAAACATTTTCTTTTGAAAAGGCGTGTGTGGCAAAACAGTTTTTTTCTTACGGGCAGGCTGCTGCGGAGCAGGCGGGACGTATACGTATTGTGAGTCCCAAGGCTGCTGGGAGTACTGCTGCTGCATATATGGCTGCTCCTGAGGATAGTGTTCTGCCGGAGCAGAGCTGCTGTCGGGATTGGTGTCTTCATTTACGAAGCAGCTATCCTGCTGGGGCTGGATAGATATATCCTTTTGGTCAGAGCGAGAGTGATCAGCTCCCTCGTGATTGAAGTTATCAAATTTTTCGTTTTCCTCTCTCACAAAAAGACTCCTTTCATTTAATCAAAAAGGCGAAACACCTGGAATAAACATATTCCGTGCTTCGCCTTTGGATTGTTTTCTTAAGTTTAGGTTTTTTTAGGTAAAGAAACCGTAAACTCTGTAAAGACATTTTCCTCGCTGCTTACGCTTATCTGTGCGTTATGGAGGCGCAGTATTCTGCGGATGATATCAAGTCCGAGACCCAGACCAGTTTTATCCTGACTTCTTGAGAAGTCAGATTTATAGAATCTGCCGAATATTTTAGGCAGCTCATCCTTAGGTATACCGGGGCCCGTATTGCGTATAGCAAAGATGGACTCATCCTTTGTTTCCTCGAGACGAATAGTGATAGTACCGCCTGTGTTGACGAACTTCACAGCATTTTCGGTCAGGTTGTAGACCACCTGTCCTATGAGGTCACGGTCGCCGTATACAAAAACAGTATCGCAGTCAAGACCTTCAACTTTAATATTGCGTTTTTCCAGACGGTTTTCAAACATGAGAAGAGTGTGGAATATAAGGTCATTTATGGGGAAGGTCTCATGTTTTATACGGATAGTGCCGTTGTCGAATTTAGTGAGGTTCAGCATGGAAGAAACAAGAATTTTAAGTCGCTGCATTTCCTGAGATACTATATAGAGATACTCAGTGCTTTTGTTCTTGGGTATGGTTCCGTCCAAAATTCCGTCTACATAACCACTGATTATGGTCATGGGGGTACGCAACTCATGGGATACGTTTGAAACAAACTGAGCTTGTTGTTCGCTGATGGATTTCAGGTTTTCGACAATTTGATTCAGCGACATTACAATATCTCTGTAAACAGGTGAATTGAATTTTCCCGTATCAAGAATTTCGGAATAATCGCCCTGTGCATAATCACGGAGGACTTTTGCGATAGTACCCTCGTTATTTTTGTGGCTTTTTGCATAAGAATACTGGAATATAATATACATAGCCAGCATAATTATTACAGAAACAGCGCATGTTATAACAACGTTTTTTATAAAGTTGTCTATTTCATCAGTAAAGGCATTTGATATAAGATAATACACTGATTCTGAGCCATTGATATCAGAAATAGCAAGTTTATAGCCGCTGCACATAAGGGGGCGAGTTTCGTCTGGGTTCAGCTTGCCTTTTGCTTCGGACGTAAACTTTCCGTTTGTTTCAAGATTTTTAATAATAGAGGCGGGAACTGCCACATTATTGGCATCAATTCCTGAATTTTCAGAGCATACAATACATTTTCCTGTTGAATCGGTAAGATACAGAGCCATGTTTACTCTCGCACCGGCACGGTCGAACATATCCTGCACATACTTGCTTGAAAAGGCTTCATCCAGCGAATTGTCACCGCGGTTGGCGGTATACTCCTCCAGATCGTCCATAACGAGCTTAGTGCTGTCGGATATGCGTGTTTCCACATGACCCATAAACATATAGATGCTGCACAAACCCACCGACAAAGCTACGATGGACAATGCGAAAAATCCGATAAACGTGAGCTTTACGTAGGTAAGCAGCCTGTGTCGCTGCAAAGTCATACGCAGTTGCTCAGCCATTTTTTAATCATCGTCCTGTGATTCAAACTTATAACCAACACCCCAGACAGTTTTGAGAGACCATCTGTCAGAAACGCCCTCAAGCTTTTCGCGCAGGCGCTTGATGTGAACGTCGATAGTACGGGAGTCACCGTAATACTCAAAGCCCCACACTTCATCAAGAAGCTGGTCACGTGTATAAACACGGTTGGGGTTGGATGCCAGATAGAAAAGCAGCTCCAGTTCCTTAGGCGGAGTATCAACCACTTTGCCGTCAACACGCAGCTCATAGCGTGTCATATTTACAGACAGCTTGTCGTAGCGTACTTCCTTTACCTCAGCCTCAGCAGGAGCGGAGGAAACTCTTCTGGAAATAGCCTTGATACGTGCTACGACTTCCTTTGTGTCGAAAGGCTTTACAATGTAGTCGTCAGCACCCAGTTCAAGACCGAGAACTTTATCAAAGGTATCGCCCTTAGCTGTGATCATTATGATCGGAACGGATGACTTCTTGCGGATCTCACGGCAAACCTGCCAGCCGTCCATGCTGGGGAGCATAACATCAAGAAGAATGATGTCGGGCTTGAGTGCATTGAATTTTACGAGAGCTTCCTCACCATCGTAGGATAAAATAACGCTGTAACCGTCGTTTTCGAGATACATACGAAGCACATCGCAGATACTCGGATCGTCGTCAACTACAAGAACTTTTTCAAGTGCCATAAAACTTCTCCTCTTTTCTTCAAATAAATGTTCAATTTTTCCACAAGCCGGTGCTTATTTACAAACTGTACTTTTATTGTACCATATGCGTTTACAGAAAGTGTTAACATTTACACCGTATGATATGTCTGAATCGTAAATTATGAATCTTATAAATCCAAAAAATGTATAAGTTTGTTAGCGAACAAAATATTTTCAATAATATTCAATAATTTTAAAATCAGCAAAAATTAGCAGTTTGTGCTGTAAAACTTATGTGCTTGATTATGATACATTGTGCAAAGTGCTGAAAATATAAAAAACCCTTGATTTTTTCAGAAAAGATGGTAAAATAGAATTAGCACTCAACAAGAGAGAGTGCTAATTCAAAAATCAAACTGCGATTTAAGGAGGAACTTTCATATGAATATCAAACCGCTTTTCGACAGAGTTTTAATAAAGGCTGTTGAGGTTAAGGAAGAAAAGACAGCAAGTGGACTGCTGCTTTCACCTAAGGCTGTAACAGGCGAACCTGCAATGGGCGAGGTAGTAGCCTGCGGCTGCGGCAAGTATGCAGCAAACGGCGAGCTTATCCCTATGAGCGTAAAGGTTGGAGACAAGGTCCTTATGAATAAGAATGCTGGTCAGACCATCAAGGTTGACGGCGAGGAGCTTACACTGGTTTACGAGAGCGAGATCATCGCTGTAGTTGAATAAGGAAAGACTGATAATACTATTAAAAAGAAAAAGGAGATTTTTGACATGGCAAAGACAATCAAGTATAATGCAGATGCAAGAGAGGCACTGCTCGCCGGTATTGATAAGCTGGCTGATACAGTTAAGATTACACTGGGTCCGAAGGGCAGAAACGTTGTTTTGGACAAAGAATTCGGCGCTCCGCTGGTGACAAACGACGGCGTTACTATTGCAAAGGATATCGAGCTTGAGGATGCGTTTGAGAATATGGGTGCTCAGCTTGTTCGTGAGGTTGCAACAAAGACTAATGATGCAGCAGGCGACGGTACAACAACAGCTACAGTTCTGGCACAGGCTCTTGTACATGAGGGCATGAAGAATATTGCTTCCGGTGCAAATCCTATGGTTCTCCGCAAGGGTATTGCAAAGGCTGTTGATACTGCTGTAGATGCTATTAAGAACAATTCCAAGCCTGTTGACGGCACAGATGACATTGCAAGAGTTGCAACTATCTCATCTGCTGATGAATCTGTAGGCAAGCTTATCGCAGAGGCTATGCAGCAGGTTACAACAGACGGCGTTATCACTATCGAAGAGGGCAAGACTGCTGAAACATACAGCGAAGTTGTTGAGGGTATGCAGTTCGACAGAGGCTATCTCTCTCCCTACATGATTACAGACCGTGAGAAGATGAAGGCTGTATATGATGATGCGCTTGTATTCATCACCGACAGAACTATCAGCAACATTCAGGATATACTGCCGCTGCTGGAGCAGATCGTCCAGATGGGCAAGAAGCTGCTGATCATTGCAGAGGATATCGAGGGCGAGGCTCTTACAACTATTATCCTGAACAATCTTCGTGGCGTATTCAAGTGTGCAGCGGTAAAGGCTCCTGGCTTTGGCGACAGAAGAAAGGAAATGCTCCAGGATATTGCGATCCTTACAGGCGGTACAGTTATCTCCAAGGATCTGGGCATGGAGCTGAAGGACGCTACAGTTGATATGCTGGGCAGTGTTCGTCAGGCAGTTATCGACAAGGAAAATACAATTCTGGTAGGCGGCGCAGGTGCTGCTGATGCTATTGCTGAGCGAATTACTGAGATAAAGAATCAGATCGAGATCTCCACATCTGAATTCGACCGTGAAAAGATGCAGGAGCGTATCGGAAAGCTTTCCGGCGGCGTAGCAGTTATCAAGGTAGGTGCAGCTACTGAAGTTGAGATGAAGGAAAAGAAGCTCCGTATTGAGGACGCTCTGTCTGCAACAAAGGCTGCTGTAGAAGAGGGTATCGTAGCAGGCGGCGGTACTGCACTTATCAATGCAATGCCGGCTGTTGAAAAGCTTATCCCAACACTCGACGGCGACGAAAAGACTGGTGCAAAGATCGTACTGCGTGCACTGGAAGCACCGCTCCGCCAAATCGCAGATAATGCAGGTCTTGAGGGAAGCGTAATTATTGATAAGATCAGAAGAAGCCGCAAGGTTGGCTATGGATTTGATGCATATAATGAAGTATACTGTGACATGATGAGCAGCGGTATTGTTGATCCGACAAAGGTAACAAGAAGCGCACTGCAGAATGCAGCGTCCATTGCATCTATGGTTCTTACAACAGAGAGCGCAGTGGCAAATATCAAGAAGGATGAACCCGCAGCCGCATCCGCAGCAGGCATGGGCGGCATGTACTAATATTCGCCTGAAAGGATGATAAGGAAGAGAACGGATGAAAATTCAGTTCTTGTTCCACCGTTTAGCCGCTGTACTTATGAGTGCAGCGGCTTTTCCGGTGTTATGACGTGATGCGCAGGCAGCCGGAATATATCTCATACTGATGTAAGTCCGCAGATCCTTTATGGGTCTGCGGACTTTATATATATTGATGTAAGGCACATATGATGACAAAATAAAATATAATGTAATATCCCAGAAAAAAGGAGGTATCCCAATGCATAGATGTGAAGTCTTTATAGAATCATATACTCTTGCCATGAAGGCACAGAGACTTCTTGAAAACAGCGGCTGGAAAAGCAGCATAAGACGATATACAGGCGAAGACGGCTGCGGCTATTTATTGAGTACGGCGGCAGACTGCCGGAGTCTTTTTGATATATTGAGAAGTCATGCAATTCCCGGCAGACCACTCAGCCAAAACAGGAGGGAAAGGTGATGGTGAATTTTGACAATGCGGCTACCACCTACCCCAAACCCATGAGCGTTCGGGAGGCTGCTTCAAAGGCAATGATAAGATATGGCGGAAATGCCGGCCGAGGAGGTCATGAGCTGTCGCAGCGGACATCACAGATGGTATATGGTGTCCGCACCGCAGCGGCAGAATTTTTTGATGCAAAGCCGGAGAATACGATCCTTTGCCTTAATTGTACCCACGCTCTTAATACAGCTATAAGAGGTGTGCTGACTAAGGGCGACCATGTGATAATAAGCAGCCTTGAGCATAATTCGGTATACCGTCCCGTGGCAGCGCTTATGAAAGAGGGGACTATAACCTGCACTATAGCAGAGGTCTCGCCGGATGATGATGTTACCCTCGAAAACGTCCGCCGTGCCATAAGACCGGAGACAAAGGCTGTTATCTTCACAATGGCAAGCAATGTCACCGGTCAGATAACGCCCATAAGGCGCATAGGCAAGCTTTGCCGGGAAAAAGGGATATGTCTTATTGCCGATGGAGCACAGGTTTGCGGAGTGCTGCCGGTCTCTCTTGAAAAGGACAATATCTCTATATTATGTACAGCAGGACACAAGGGACTCTATGGCACTACGGGCACAGGGCTTCTGCTTACAGATTGTGCCTTTCCCATAAAGCCGCTGCTTTACGGCGGTACGGGAAGTGCCTCAAAAAGCCCTAACCAACCCGATTTTCTGCCCGACCGTCTCGAAAGCGGCACTCAGAATATAATTGGTGCAGCATCCATCGGAGCAGGCATTGAATTTATAAAGCGCTATGGCATGAGGAATATATTCAGCCATGAGGAGCGGCTGTGCAATATTTTGATAAAAGAGCTTAGCACAATGCCGGAAGTTACTGTATATCGGGTAGAGGGAGCGTTATATGTACCGATAGTGGCGTTTAATATAGAAGGAGTATCGTCAGAAGATGCAGCTATGCATTTTAATAAGTACGGATTCTGCCTTAGAGCAGGACTTCACTGTGCGCCCATTGCTCATGAGCACAACGGCACTCCCAATGGAACGCTCCGGTTTGCACCGTCGGTTTTCAATAGTGAGAATGAAGTGTACAGTTTTGCTAAGATGGTGAAAAAATATGTCCGCAATTTAAAAAGTGAGTAAAAGGTATTGAATTGTTTCACCGAAATGTGATACAATAAATGCATAGTGATAAATTGCAGTATGAGGGCCTATGTGCCCTCATACATATGCGTATGAAACGAGGTGTGCAAGTGTCGGTAAGCGATTTTCTGAGCAGTATATTAAGTGTCATAAAAACCGCAGAATGGGTGGATATTATTGATATCCTTCTTCTGTCGTATATTGTGTATACACTTATAAAAATGGTCAAAGAAACACGTGCAGGTCAGCTTATGAAGGGGCTTATCGTGTTTTTGGCAGCATATATAATAGCTTCATGGATGGATATGAAGGTCCTTACATATATTATGACGGAAACGCTGGATATCGGTCTGCTGGCACTTGTGATAATGTTCCAGCCGGAGCTAAGACGTATGCTTGAAAAGGCGGGCCACAGTAAGCTGGGACTTAATCTGGGACTTAGCCGTTCCACTACGGAAAGTGCGGCTATGTGGAATAATGCCATTGAGGCTATATGTGACTCGTGTGTTGAACTTTCTGCAACATATACAGGAGCACTCATAGTAGTTGAACGTCAGACAAAGCTCGGTGAACAGATAGCAAACGGTACGATTATAAATGCCGAGCCAAGTAAGGAGCTTTTCGGCAATATATTCTACCCCAAAACACCGCTTCATGATGGAGCCGTTATAATGCGTGACGGTATGATAATGGCTGCAGCGTGCTTTTTGCCAAAGCCGCAGAATGAGGAACTCGTAAACAAGAAGCTTGGCTCACGCCACCGTGCAGCTATCGGAATGAGCGAAAATTCAGACGCTATAGTAATAGTTGTGTCCGAGGAGACAGGCTCTATTTCAGTTGCGGAAAACGGAACACTTACAAGCGGCTTTACAAGAGAGAGACTGAGCAAGCTGCTCCAGAATCGCCTGGTTGAACCGGCTGATGACTCTGTATTCATAAAAGCTGCAAAGAATATCTCATCTATCACAAAGTGGAAGGGCAGGGATAAGTGATGAGTGAGCCAAAGAAAAAGTTCAGCCTTGAATCAATCCGTAGATTTCACCCTGTTGTGCATATGTTTAACAACCGTATGGCTACTATAATATTTTCAGTGGTGACTGCGGTGATCATTTGGTTTGTGGTATCAATGACGATATATCCCACTACACCGGTTACAGTGAATAATGTTTCGCTTTCTGTCGACCTGGCTGGTACTGCTGCGGCTGCTGATGGATATAGCGTAATATCCTGCGATGTGGAGGAGGTAAGCGTTAGAATAGAGGGCAACCGCTCACAGGTGGGTACGCTTACATCTGAAAATCTTGTGGCGTATGCCGAGATACCAAATATCACAACGGCAGGCACAAAAAACATGCAGATAGCTGTCAAAAGTACTGATGGCACTGAATTTACAGTCAAGTCTATAACTCCAAGCTCTGTCAATGTTAAGGTGGATAAGATAAAGACTGTAACTCTTGATGTAGTGCCTGATCTGATGAATGTGGAAAGTGCAGAGGGCAGTATTATAAATGAAGAAGAGGTAGTCGTAACTCCTGCTACAATTGATGTCACCGGGCCGGCACAGGTGGTGGGGCAGATCAAGAATGCCTCCGTCAAGATAGATGAAGCAACAGAGATAGGCACAACAACAAAGCTGGTATCAGATAATCTCGTATTCTGTGATGCAAACGGAAATGAGATCCTTGTTAACGATGAGAGCCACCTCCAGTATGAGTTTACACAGTATACGGTGGATATACCTGTACAGTATACAAAGGAGATGGATATAGTCTATCAGCTCAGAGGAGTTACAGGTACTTTTGATGAACAGTTCCTTAGAGACAGACTGACGCTTTCAGCGGAAAAGATAACTCTTGCCGCACCAGATCAGTCGCTTGCAAATACTGAGGAATTCACTCTTGATACCATTCCTCTTAGCGATATAACGCTTGATTTTTCAAAGAATTATACGCTGGAAGTTCCGGAGGGATATGAGAATCTCTCGAATATCAGCACAGTAAACCTCGCCCTTGATTCCACAGGTCTCAGTCAGAAGGATTTTGTGGTAAGTGAGATAAATATTATAAATGCGCCGTCCTCTCATGAGTACAAGGTTGTGACGGAGCAGCTTATTGTGACGATAGTTGGCAAGACCGAGTCGATCGAGGAGCTTGATCCAAGGCTTATTTCAGTAACTGTAGACCTATTAAGCGTACAGCACAGTGACGATGAGTCTACATCGTTCTCATGTGTGCCTGTTATATCCGTAGACCAGTATGATGATGTGTGGGCTGCCGGAGATTATAAGGTCATAGTCACTGCAACAAAGTCAAACACAACAGAAGAATAATCTTAACTGCTGCAGAATATAATTTTTCTGCGGCAGTTTTTTTATCGGTTCTCTGTCAATAATTGGGGAAATAAGTTAAAAAGGAATTTACAAACAAGCAGTCACTGTTGAAAGTGGCTGTTT
>CALXBL010000035.1 GCA_944386525.1 uncultured Ruminococcus sp.
AACAGCCACTTTCAACAGTGACTGCTTGTTTGTAAATTCCTTTTTAACTTATTTCCCCAATTATTGACAGAGAGCCATATCTTTTTAGTTTCTTATTCCGCTGTAAATATACATCTGCTGATAATGTTTATCACCTGTTTCGGGATCGGAGATGTTTATCATCTGGTATGTATTTCCATCAGAAGCTGTATATTTAATGCCGTCATCGGTGTTGTATTTGCTGGCATCAAGTCCAAATTCTTCGCAGGCAGCGTCAAGCATCTGCTGATCAATAGTTCCTTTCACATCATAAACTATCATTACAAGTTTGTTATCCTGGAACATAAGGGTGAGATCTGTGCCATTATATGTAATACTTGAGCTCATGAGATCTGTGCCGTAAGAGGTAAACTCTTTTGGTTCAGGTATATTGATTTCGAGTATGCTTATAAGCTCCTCACGTGTGTCGCCCAGCAGGCTTGAATCGACAGAGAGGATTTTTTTATCAGAAATTTTAATATATGTATCCTGAAGCGGTGGTTCTGTAGTTGTTGCTGCAGCGGTTGTTGTGGTCATCTTAACGGTGGTAGTTGTAGTAGATGATATTTTTTTCGTTGTTGATTTGGCCGTTTCTCTTCTTGTGTTTGCTGTCTGGATAACTGGGACACGCTTTGTTGATGAAACTTTAGTCGTTTTAGAAGTTACAGTTGTTGAACCGGAAGTAACATCAGTTGTTGTGTTAATTAGAGACAGAGTTGTAGAAGCTTCCTCATTTGATACTGTAGTTATGGATGTGACAGAATATTGTTCGGTGGCAATCTGGAGCATTTCGTTATTTTTATCATTGTCTTTATTCAGGAGAAGTGCGATTATTATGACAATGGCAATAATTACAGCACCCGCCCCTGCGATAAGAGCTATAAGCCATTTTGGAGTTTTTGGCGGTTGCTGAATGATCATAGGTTCGTCGTGATATTCTGGTCTTTCAAGCTCATTATCCGACTCGTAGTTCTGGTCATATTCAGTGTTGTAAGGGATATCGTACTCAGACTCCTGCGGTTGATTTTGGTTAGATTGATATGATGAAACAGATGGAGCTGAATCAGAATTTTGTTTAGCCCTGCATGAAAAGCAGGTGACTGCATTATCCTGAAGCTGAGCTCCGCAGCGCTTACAATATTTCATAATGGTATCCTCCTTTTAAGTTATCGTTCGTATCGGATATTTACATATTATTAGTATATCACATCTTTGACATTTGTCAAGTGCCGCAAATATGTGAAACTACAGCAATTTTATTGCTAATTTCACGTAGAGTATTGACAAAATTATTTTATAGTTGTATAATAATATTGGTTATATCGTTACAGATTATGACGGCGTAGGATATGACGTGAAAACATAGTGTAAAATTAATTTAAATGGAGGAAAATGTTTATGGAAAAACGAAAGCTCAGGGGGCTGACTGCATCTGTGACAGCTTCGGCAATGCTGTTTTCAATGATGTGCGTGAGCGGAGGTTTGATGTTTGACAGTACAGGCGATAACGTGGTATATGCTGAGACTATCAGTGATATGCCGAGTGAGTACCAGTCAGCTGCTGACTGGATATGGACTAACCGTATTGTAGCTGAAAATTCACTTGGTTCAAGTAATTCGCGCTGGAACTCAATGTTTGATCAGATCATTGATGGCAAGGGTACTATTAATTATGTTGTACGGTGGCATTCTACAAAGACTATAACTCTTGAACAACGTCAGAAACTTGAAGATGCACTCGATAATTGTATAAATGAGTGGACCGATTGGCTAGTAGGCTATGAAAACTGGCCCTATGAGCACGTAGATGTAAACATTGTGGGATGGGCTGTTACTGATAAGTCACTTTTACTTGATCTCCAGGATGATGAGATAGTATATACAGATACTGTTGAATATGTGATTCAGCCCGGCGAGAGCAATGAGATACCGACTACTATGGCAAACGCTCCCAGCGAACTTTCGAGATTTGACCATTTTGCAGATGAAAGTTATGAATATCCAGGCGGTCTTGACAAGCGCTTTGACCAGTATCTATGGGCAACTCAGGGCTTCCCGGATTACGGCGGATGTGGTGGCGACTGGGGTCAGAGATTATCTGACAATTATTATATTGGTATAGCTGAAGGTACAAGTACATATCATGTACAGATACATGAGCTTGGACATGGCTTTGGTATAACCGACTTTTACGGCGGCGAAGGTGAATCAGATGGTTATCCGCCGGGAGGTTTCCCTGGAAACGGTACATCTATTATGATGGCAGGTTCATCTTCAGTTATCACTGACTTCGATGGATGGCTGCTTAGATATATGTGGACAAAGATAAAGGATGAGGAAGGCCGTTTTGACATGGAAAATGCACTTCCCGAAACTCCAATAGAACCTGCAACAGATCCGACAGACCCCACTGAGCCTCCAACAGACCCCACTGAGCCAGTTGAACCTCAGCCTGAAGAAAATTACATGACATTTGAGGACGGTACTATGATAGCTCTCAAAAATGCAGGATCGGGTTACTATCTTGGAGTTCAGGACGGCAAGGCTGAAAATATGGCGAACGTATGCCAGTACGGTAACGGCAGAATGGAGCAGAATATCTGGACGCTGAAGTCAGCTGGAGATGGGTATTACTACCTGTATTCAAAGCTTGATGGTGGTGAAAAATACCTTCTCGACTTGTACTATGGTCTTGCAGATGACGGCACAAAGATAGGGATTCACGAGAATACATATTCTGACGCTCAGCTGTTCAAGTTCCTGGATAACGGAGATGGAACATGTACTGTTGTTACAAAGGCTACAACTGACAGAAGCTGCGTAGGTGTAGAAGGAGACTATACTGCTGAGAATGCAGGCATAGTTCAGAATACACGAAATGGTTCTGATGATCAGAAATGGATAATCCGTAATCCTAAGTTTATGGGATATAAAGGCGATTGCAGTGGTATGGATGATGTGTTGAACGGCACTGACTGCAAGAGAATGGCTGAGCATATCCTGAATAAGGAACCTTTTGTCGATAATCCGATGGAATTTATTGATATGAATGGCGACGGAGCTATAAATATTTTCGACCTTACTATTCTAAAGAGCATGGCTGCTGACAAAAATGAATGGAAAGCACTCTACGATTGTGAGGATTGATCCTATAAAAAACAACGCCATACAGGTTTTATCCCTGTATGGCGTTTCTTATTTACTTATCGCAGCTGAGCAGTTCATTTGCGAGAGCGTCTATCTGTGCGGTGTTTTCATCATTGACCGCAGAGAGAATCTTTACTGTAGTATCAGTAAAGGTCAAGTTTTTGCAGTTATCAAGCATATTTCGCATTATCTTTGCTGCCATAGGCATCCAGCAGCCGTTTTCAATGAAACCGATAGTTCTGTTCTGGAAATTTCTTTCAGTGAGATGGTTGATGAACTCACGCATAAACGGGAAGATTTCGCCGTTGTATGTTGTTGTGGCAAGGACGATTTTTCCGTATCTGAAGGAGTCTTCAACTGCCTCAGCCATATCACAGCGTGCAAGGTCGTTCACAACCACCTTAGGGCAGCCGCCTGCCTCAAGCTTTTCGGCAAGCTTCATGACAGCATTTTTTGTATTGCCGTAAACAGACGTATATGCAATCATAACGCCTTCGGATTCAACACCATAGCTTGACCAGGTGTTGTAAAGGTCGAGATAGTATTCAAGATCGTTGGAAATAACGGGACCGTGGAGCGGGCATATAATCTGAATATCCAGATCCTTTAGCTTTTTCAGCATAGCCTGTACTTGGGCACCGAATTTTCCAACGATACCGATATAATAACGTCTTGCTTCGCAAGCCCAGTCTTCATCAACGTCAAGAGCACCGAACTTTCCAAAGGCATCAGCTGAGAAGAGTACCTTGTCGGTGTTGTCATAAGTTACAATAACCTCAGGCCAGTGCACCATAGGTGCGGTGTAGAAAGTGAGTGTATGTTTACCAAGCTCAAGAGTAGTGCCGTTAGCGGCAATCATATTGTTTTCTGAAAGGTCTGTTCCGAAGAACTGCTTCATGATCTTAAAAGCAACGGCAGAGGCAATGATCTTAACCTGTGGATATGCTTTTATAAAATTAAGGATATTTGCGGAATGATCGGGCTCCATGTGCTGAACGATAAGGTAGTCCGGAGTGCGTCCCTGAAGGGCATTTTGCAGATTATCCATCCATACATCAGTGAAGTTTATATCTACAGTATCCATTACGGCGATTTTTTCATCAATTATAACATACGAATTGTATGCCATGCCATTAGGAACGCTATACTGTCCCTCAAAAAGGTCGATCTGGTGATCGTTTACGCCGATATATATGATGTCGTTTGTAATTTTCATAAAATATCCTCCATCTATAATATTTCCCGCAATTTACGGCAATATATGTGTTCAGCTTGGGGACTGACACATACTTCTTATATAGTATACCATATGATTTTGATTTTTGCAACACTTATTGCAGCAGTTTTACTTTTTATACTTTTTTGGGTACATACCCGTACTATTCAAAATGTACTAAGTTCAGGGATATTTGCGAATTTGGTTGACTTATTATGAAACATGTGGTATAATGTTAGAAAACAATAAAACAGGGGATGATAAAAGAAGTGAAAGATATATATATTGTTCTTAGCCAGACTGGAACTGCACTTTCAAGAGCGCTTAAAGTTATAACAGGTGCAGAGTATAATCATGCTTCGATATGTTTGGATGAAACTCTCAGCGAGCTATATTCATTTGGCAGAATAAATCCTATGAATCCCGTAATAGGTGGATTTGTAAGAGAATCAAAGAATTACGGTACATTCAAACGATTTTCAAATACACAGATAGTTGTTATAAAACGTCAAGTTCCAGATGAGGTCTATAAAAATATGCAGCGTTATCTGTGTATGATGTATGAACATCGTAAGGAATTCGGATATAACTACCCTGGACTTTTTCTTGCTGCTGCAAAGATCCATTTTTCCGCAAGAAAGCGTTTTTACTGTTCTGAGTTTGTCAGATATATTCTTTTAAAGTTTGGCTTAAAGGAAGCTGAACTGCTGGATGATATCGTTAAGCCAATAGATTTTTTGAAACTGAAGGGATGGAATGTTGTATATAAGGGTGATATGCAACTTTACATAACTCCCCATGCAAGAGGCTGGCTGCCAAAAATTTGCTTATAGAGATGTTGACAGGTAAAATCAACTTTGATATAATTATAATAACATAGATTACGAAAGGAGATGCATATTAGTGCTAAAGAAGTTAGGCGGATTTTTCAGAAAATATCCTCACTGGAAGCTGTTACTGTATTGGCCGGTTTACGGTCTGGCATTTGAGCTGCTGGAATGGATAGTAAAGCCGGATTTTTATCATATTATGTATTGTTCACTTGATGATTACATACCGTTTTGTGAATGGTTTGTCATACCGTATTTTTACTGGTTCATAGCACTGATAGGCATTCATGTTTATACTTTCTTTAAGGACGAGCTCGCATTCCGGAAACTTATGATATTTGTGATGTTTACCCAGACTTTATCGCTGTTGATTTTTATTTTGTATCCATCAATACAATTTCTCAGACCTGAGGAAATGCCCAGAGATAACATATTGACAGATCTGGTTTCATACATATATACGATTGATACAAACACAAACGTTTGTCCGTCTCTACACGTTATAGGAGGCATGGCGGTATGGTTCACTTCCATGCACTGCAAGGCATTGAAAACTCCGGGGTGGCAGTGTTTCTTCTTTATAAGTACAATACTTATATGTCTATCGACTGTGTTCCTGAAGCAGCATTCACTGCTGGATATTCCTGCTGCTTTGTGTGTATGCATTATAGGCTATCCTATCTCATTTGGCAAGTCTGGAGAGCGTTATATCCGTCTGCGCAAGCAGAGGAATATAAGGACTGTTATGTGACAAAATTTTTACCGCACATTTCTTCGAATGGAAATGTGCGGTTTTTTGATGCCAAAACACCGCTGTATATCTCCATACAGCGGTGTAGCTTATTTTAGATATCAATATCAATATTGAAGTCAGGTCGGAATGAAGGTGAGTCCTCAGATTCAACTATGGCAGACGGCATAATTGGAACATCCTTTACAGCCGGTGCAGGAGTAGGCTTTATCTTTTGTTCAGCCATAACCTGCTGTGTTACAGAGCGATATATATCTTCAGGATTTGTCTGAGAAGTTTCCTTTATTGTTTCAGTGGTAATTTCTTTTGTTGTGGAGACTGTACTGTCAATGGAGATATTGTTGGTTTCGTTGGTTTCCTTTTCATTGAGTACGGGAGTTATGAGAGAAGCAAATTCGGGAATAATTTCCTCTGGAGTCTCCTGACTGGTTTCAGCCGTATTATTTTCATAATTAGCAGCAGCTTCTTCAATAGGAGCTTTAGTGTCCTCCATGGAAGCAGATTGAGTATCAGCCGGCTCATTATTATCAGTTGTTTGAGTTTCGTCCGTATACTCTTCCTCTGACTGGTATATCTCTTCTACTGGCTCGTCAGCCAGGGTTTCAACAGCCTGCTCAAGGGTGCGAGCAGCTTCAATGGCAGCCTGCTGCTTTGCAAGACGTTTCATATCAAGTTCATGCTCACGCTGCTCAGCAGCAGCTAAAGCAGCAGGTGTTACGATAAGCATATCTGGCATCATTACATGATTTTCCGGTATTTCCAGCACGTCGAGTTTAAATTCTCCGCTTAAAAGTGTCACATACAGAGTATGCTCACCGGGCGGAAGCTGCTCGATAACGAAACAAGCCTGACGAGGACCGCAATATGAAACAAAGTGCTGATCGTATACGGTTTCACCATCGATAGTAACATTGAACATTGCGTCCTGAGCAGTACCTATAACAGCAATTCCCGTACCGGTGAACTTACACGAGAATACGCCGTTTTCAAGTGCACGCATAGCAGTGCGGTTGTAGAAAGTATATTTTTCAGCAGGGCATACTTCCCAGGATTCATTATAGAAGATACCCTCTGTAAAGCAGTCGCATCTACGCACATAAAGCGGTAGGATAGGCATAGGATTCACCTCAAGATTCTTGAAGGTGTTCATCTCATATGCGCTAAGCAGGCTTATGCGTCCGGAGTTTACAGGGCACTGCGGACGATAGCTTGTTATCATATTGCCGTCGATAAAGAACAGTATAGAGTCGCCCAGAGCCAGGAGCTTGAGTCTGTGCCAGTTTCTGCCGGGTATTCTGAGGAGTCTGCCTTCAGCTGCAACAGAGTCCATATCAAGAAGCTTCCATGTACCATTACCGTAGATAAGTGCGCTGTATCCGCATCTTGATGTAACTTCACAGCTTACAGCAGAATTATAGTGTATACCAAGACCAGCGTAGTTATCAGGATGCATATTATCGAGTCTGACATCGATTTCTGCACTGTAGCTTCTCCAGCGGTCATCGCCGAGGCAGGTGATCGGCTCGGGAGTTCCTCTGAATCTCCAGTTGGTGGGCAGAATTCCCTTAGTAATGCGCTGACAGATAATATCTCCGTCCTGGTCGGAGTGTACAAGCTCAAATGCACCGCCTTGATCGGTAGTAAATCTTGGTGAACAGCCACGTACACGCAGTTCATCGGGTTTATACTGGAAGTCATCGGTGTACGGCAGCGCAAGCCGCTCAGACTTGGGTGGTATGTTTTGGAAAGTATTAACTCCGTTTACCCACTCAGTATCAAGAGTTGTAACAGTCATAATTGAACGTGGCGGAACCTTGATAAGATAAGTTTCACCTGTACGGTGGCTTGGGCGGATAGCCTTGCCTCTTACGAACCAGTTGGCGTCGTATTTCTGACCGGGTTCCGGCCCCTTAGTTATAACAGTGGATAGTATCTTATTATCAAAAGCCATATCCTTCACGAGAACGGAATATACTCTTGGTTCATCGTCCTCGTTTGTAAATTGCATAGTCATTTCACTTCTTTCTGGGGAGACGAGCGTTATGAAGTTGTTTGTGGTATTGGTTATGTAGTGATTTTCCTCACCGTCGCCGTAGCAGGCACCGTTTACATAGAGCCAACCCTTTGGCAAAAATCTGCCCCAGTGCATAGCCATCCAGAAGCCGCTGTCGAGGCGGTAATTACCCGACCATGGCTCCCATGCACAAATAAGGTGCTTTGGAGCATAGCAAGAGCCGTCGTAATATGATGCGATAGCCGGCTGGAATTCATACATACACATTTTGCCGTTGTAATAGCTATTGATAATACGGTTGGCAACATCGATGGCTCCGTTTTTGCCGGATATACCCGAGCCGTCTGACTGAACGGTAAGATGGGAGAGATTGCATGGAGCAATGCCCTCGCTGTACCAGATTTCCTTGCCATAGGCTTCATTGAGGAGATTTGTGTATGAATCGCCGTATGTGTTGTAGTGGAGACCGATAACGTCAACAGCGTTTCGCAGCTTATAATTCTCCACCATTTGAGCGGCAATATTTCTTGTACCAACTTCATCAGACGCAATGAGTTTGATCTTCTGAAAGTCGTAGGGAGCGTTTTGCTCCTGATCGAGTCTGCCTCTAAGGTAGAGTATCCATGCTTCGTCGGCAGTATCTGTTTCGTTAGCGTCGGCGCTGATAAAGTCAAACTTTAGTCCATAGACATTGTAAGCCTCGAGGAGGGTGTCACGATACCATGCATAGCGAGCCTCAAAGCCGTGCTGCTGGCTGAGAGAGAAAGCTTTTGTAACCCATGCAGGTTCGCCCCAGCGGAGCATATCAATAGTAATATCGGGATTTATAGCCTTAGCGTCGGCGGCGAACTGGAATCCTGCACCTCTTGTAACGTCTGCGCATTCATCCATCGAGCGTTTAGTTGCCGGTTCAGTTCCCGACGAGGAGTTTATATCAGCACCGAGTTCCAATTTAATATGTCTCAGACCCACGCCGTAATCCTTCTGGAAAAGGAGACGCATCATTTCCTTATATTCCTTTGGATGTTCAACCTTGTAATCAAGGAGCAGTCTGGAGGAGTTATTGCCGGAAACACAGCCAAGACCTCTGTGCCATGCAGCAGGGTTTTCGTTTGCCTGCATACCGTCGGCAACTATTTCCATAGAAACATGTCTTGTTCTTGATGATCTTTCATTAAGTGCCATGCCTTTATATTCCTTTCGTTATATATTTCAAGCTTTATCAGGGATAGGTTCTGCAATGAGGAATTTAATTTTTTTTCCCATTTCGTCGAACATTTTTTCATGCTCAGTCTGGAAACTTTCAATACCATTCTCCTGATGGAGATCGTATGTTTTGAAAGTAACATTGAAACCAGCTTCTTCAAAATATAGAATTGATTCCTCAAAAAGCTGGTCGTCGTCAGTCTTGAACCATATCTCGCCGTCCAGCACGGTCTTATACTGCAAAAGCTGTCTTACATGAGTAAGTCTGCGCTTGTTATGCTTTGACCGGGGCCAAGGATTACAGAAGTTTATATATATTCTGTCAACTCTGTCCTCGCAGGAAAAATGCTCGGAGAAAAGCATAAGATTGCATATGAAAATACGAACATTGTCGAGAGGCATATTCTTTTCGGCATAAGCCTCCTCCAGTTTTCTTTTTGCAAGCACGAGCATTTCATTTTTTATGTCGATAGCTATGTAGTTATACTCCGGATGAGCAGGAGCCTCCTGTGAGATAAAGCCGCCTTTTCCGCAGCCAAGTTCGAGTCGCAGAGGCTGTTTCTTAGGAAAAAGTGAGCTCCATTTACTTTTTTGCTCCTTTGGGTTTATCACGTAGAACGGGCAGCCTTCAAGTTCAGGCTTTGCCCAGGGTTTATGGCGTATGCGCATTTATGCGTTTTCCTCCCTTATCATATAAGTAAGCGTATACAGGCAACAATAGCCCATTTTTTCTATTATACCATATTCTTTTGAAAAAACAAAGGGGTATTGCAAAAAAATACTTAATTTTTTTGAGAGAAATTTTCGGCAGAACACACAAAATAAGTACATATATAACAAATGCCTTATTGTGTTCTATATTTTATAAAGAACTGATAAAGAATAATATAACTGCTTGACAATACATTGTTTATGTGATAAAATGGTAAGTATATTGATCGGAGGTGATATCTCAGTATGGACAGTAGTGACTGTTTGCTGAAGTTGATGAAGTTGATATTATAAAGTAGAAGCATAGACTGAGCAATTTAGCTGCAGGCTGTGCTTTTTTGCGCTTTAAAATCAATATCAACTTATAATTTGGAGGACAATATGATTTGGCAATTATTATTACAGGTGGTTCTTATTTTCTGCAATGCGGTTTTTGCATGTGCGGAGATAGCAATACTTTCGATAAATGACACTAAGCTCGACAAGCTCGCAGCAAATGGCGACAAGCGGGCAGTGCGTTTAAAGAAACTGACAGGCGAGCCATCAAAGTTTCTTGCGACGATACAGGTTGCGATAACCCTTTCTGGATTTATAGGTTCTGCGTTTGCGGCGGACAATTTTTCGGAGCCTCTTGTAGAAGCTGCACTCATGATAGGAATACCTATCTCGAGAAAGGTACTTAGCAGTGTATCGGTAATACTTATTACGCTTATACTTTCATATTTCACACTTGTATTCGGCGAGCTTGTGCCTAAGCGTCTTGCCATGAAAAAGGCAGAGTCAATGGCTCTGGGAATGTCCGGCATGATAACGGTTATCTCAAAGCTGTTCCGACCGATTGTATGGCTGCTTAATGTCTCGACGAACGGAGTGCTCAGACTGCTGGGAATAGACCCAAAGGCAGACGAGGATAGCATAACAGAGGAGGAGATCCTCATGATGTCGGATGCCGGCGCTGAAAAGGGAACTATTGATGAGAACGATCATCGCATGATAAAGAATCTCTTTGCGTTTGACGATATGACTGCTGGTCAGATATGTACACACCGTACTGAGGTTACATTCCTTTCTGCCGAGGACAGCGATGATGAATGGCATGAGGTCATATTCAGCAGCAGATATAGCATGATACCAGTGTGTGGTGAAAATGTAGATGATATAATTGGTGTGCTTAATGCCAAGAAGTATTATCGCCTTAGCGATAAAAGCCGCAGCAGCGTTATGAAAAATGCAGTTGAGGAGCCGTATTTTGTCCATGAGGGAATGAAGGCGGATGTTCTCTTTAATGCGATGAAATCACGTGATGCAAAACTTTTTGCAATAGTAGTAGATGAATATGGCGGAGTAAGCGGTATTATTACAGTTACCGATCTGGTGGAACAGCTTGTGGGCGATTTTTCAGAGGAAACTCTGGAAGAATTGTATGATTCGATCGAGAAAACAGGCGATAATGAGTGGACAGCCTCAGGTCTTGTGCCTCTTACGGAAGCAGCAGAGGTTATGGATATAAAGCTGCCTACTGGTGAGTATGATACACTGGGAGCTTATCTTCTTGCAAATGCAAAAGCTTTTCCTAAGGATGGCGCAGTTACTACCATAAAAACAGATGTTCTCACAGCTAAGCTCACAGATGTTAATAATCACAGGATAGATAAGTGTATTATTCGTCTGAATGAAAATAAGGAATAAAGAAACAGCTCATGGATCCGTTGAAGATTCATGAGCTGTTTTTGTTAAGATCAGAGAGTAATAGTTAAATTGCGTCCTGTTGTCTGATATTCTCTTGTTTTCACGCCGGCGTGGGAAAACATCATGGTAGCAGCTTGTACATTGTTGGCGTTTGCATATTTGTTAGACGCATAAATTACCTCACCTATACCGCTCTGAATGATAGCCTTAGCACATTCATTACACGGATGGAGAGTTACATAGAGCCTACAACCTTTCAGACTGCCTTCATTGCGGTTGAGGATGGCATTGAGTTCTGCGTGGCACACATAGGCATATTTTGTATCGAGGAAACCGCCATCACGTTCCCATGGCATATCGTCATCATTGCAGCCTATAGGCATACCATTATAACCCACGGCTACTATTTTATTCTGATCGTTTACGATACATGCGCCTACCTGAGTGTTATTATCCTTACTGCGCTGAGCCGACAGCATAGCAATTCCCATAAAGTATTCATCCCAAGACAGATAGTCAGTACGTTTCATATATCAAACCTCGCCCGGAAATTTTGTAATACTGCCGCAGAGATATTTTTTGTACAGGATCATATCGTATACATTAACATTACCGTCGCTGTTTACGTCAGCTGAAGTTGTATCAAGATCTGCGTTCTTAGCCTTAACAATATACTTAGCGACCTTTACTAAATCGGCAACGGAGATCTTATCATCACCTGTAACATCGCCAAACATCCCGTCATTAGGCTGAGTCGGGTCGACAGGAGTTGTACTGCCGCCAACTACAGTGCCGCCGTTGATATTACTGCCCTCAGTAGAGGAGTAGCTGCTGTAGAATTCATTCAGAGAAAGACCGGTTCCGTTTACGCCGAGAGGATATTGGTGATCAAGACCAATATATTTGCCGGTCTCCTGAGTCTGCCAGAGAGACAATTCAAAGAGCGCATATTTTTCTTCGTCCCAGTTAGAGAAACTGTAGTCAAGGAGACCGCCGGTGTCGCCGGAGTTAGGGTTAAGGCACCAGAAAGTGTGATTGATGTGATTTTCGACCATATAGTCACGAAGCAGTTCCATCCACTTTTGATTTTTATCGCCGTCCATATGACCACCCCACTCACCGATAAGCAAGGGAGCTATATCCTCATCGTTTATATAGGCCCATGTATCATACCAGTAGTCATCAAGGAGTGTCTGTGTGGTGAAGTCCTTGTCGAACCATGTCTGGGCGTAAACTGAGGGACCGTAGTCGTGAGGTGAATAAACGATCTGTTTGTTGAGAGTTTCACTGCCGAAGTCGATTGGGTAATCTCTCACACCACGCAGGTTACCGCCCCACCATCCGCCGTACCATGGAGACTGGTCAGCAGGAGCGTTCCAGACATCGGGTGTGTCGTAGGTATAACCCTTGTCGGTCTTGGGATATTGCTCAACGCCCTCAATGAGGATAAGGGCATTTGGATTTACTTCCAGAATAGCCTTGCCGCACTCGGTAGCAGCGTAAGCCCAGTTGTTTTCATCAGTAGAGTCGTCCCACTTTGCAATACTGGACGGACAGGTAGTACCATCGTATCCGCGCTTTCCATGGGGCTCATTTTTCAGGTCATAGGCAATGATAGTATCGTCATTTTTATACTGATCTGCAAGCCATACGAGTGAATCTATCCAGTGGTCTGTAGTCATGGCAGTACCGTCTGCAGCCAGAGCCATATTATCAGCGTCTGAAGCAGATGGTTCATAATACCACAGATTGTAGTTGTGACCGGAATTGTGAGAAGCCGGGCTGTGGACGTCGATAATAGCCTTGATACCGTACTTCTTCATTTTCTGCATAATTACCTGGAAAACTCCCCAGCTGTCCATTGTTTCGCCCGACTCGTCGCAGAAGTCCGGGTTGAATGAATATGATGGTGTATCCTTGGCATTCAGACCGTTGCATTCAAGCGGAGTACCGTTCATCCAGGATACGAGAAGCTCAGTTGAAACGGGATAACGAATGCAGTTTACACCGTGGTCTGCAACTGACGAGAGCAGAACATCAATATCAGCACTCCATAGACCGTGCGGAAAGCTTTCGGTACAGTTAAAGCCGAACCAGTTTGCACCGGTCAACCACACCTGATTGCCATTCATATCATAGAGTTTGCTTCCTTCGGCGTGAAGCCAGTCGTCGCAGGTATCATCTACAGCGTTTGCTGTAAAAGCTGGGATACTTGCAGATAAACTTGTTATTGCCATTAAGCCGGCGAGCATAATGCCAGCTATTTTTTTGTATAGTTTCATATGAAAAACCTCCCCTCTGCCTTTCAAATTTTCTTTCGCATACAAACCTATACATTATCATTATAAAGCTATTTTACCGTAATGTCAATAGATAAACTGCCAATTTACCAAAATATCTGTATATAATTTCTGGTCAGCATCTTTTGTCGGCACTGAGCAGCAGCATTACAGTCATTAAGATAAGCAGCAGGGAAGGCACAGGCGTGGCTGCTGAAACAACGGATGAATGTATTTCAGTGGCAGCAGCAGTGACCGCATTATCGGCAGGGTGAAGCATCTGCCATATGTAAAGCTGTGACCATGTAAGAATTGCAGCTATAATACGTATTATTATAACAGGTTTGATGCTAAGCTTTCCTTCGGTAACAGCGCTTATCTGCATAAGAACGCATATGCCTCCGAACGAGAGCATCGCACCAAGTATAGGAAGTTCATTTGAGCCATAGGGGAGACAATCGGTTATGCGGCTTATCTCCGCAAATCCCAAGAGGATATTATATATTCTTTCCGGAAAGAGCCGGCATATTCCAAAGCTTTCAAATGTGCCTGATATTCCGCCGAAAAGTATCACCATAGCGCAAACTTTCAGCAGAGCTGTTCCGCTTACAGATGCTGCATTTACAATAGAAGTTGTAACAGGTGATATTTTATCGTATCGTTTTGAGCAGGAGTTTCTGATTTTGAGAGTGCGGCAAATAATAG
Source organism: uncultured Ruminococcus sp. (assembly GCA_944386525.1). GTDB lineage: Bacteria > Bacillota > Clostridia > Oscillospirales > Ruminococcaceae > Ruminococcus_C. The sequence continues at coordinate 14,567 of CALXBL010000035.1, forward strand.
AGAATATCAGCAGATTTGAAATAGCTCCGGCAGCAAACACAAGGGCGGCGTCGTGACTTGTTCCGGCAAACAGAGCTGACAAGAATGCAGGACCTCCTGCGTATGATACACCGGCAAGCAGTGACGCTTGTCTTTTGCTGAGATTTCCTGATGCGCAAAGACGACAGAGCATCCTTGCTCCAATGGGATATCCGGAAACCTGGCTGAACAGGAATATCACCATTACTCTGCCGTCAGCACCGAACAGGAGCTTAGCAGGTTTATCAAGGAAGCGTGCAATATGACGCATAATGCCGGAGGATATAAATATCTCACTCAGTATCATCATGGCGTATAGTGACGGTATCATAGTATCAAGGCAGGCGTTTACGGCACTTCTCATACCCGCAGCTACAGCTTCGCCGTTAAAGACAACTGCCAGAATGGAAAGAAGTATGAATGCATATACAAAGCCTGATTTAAGACCTGATTTTTCCATAATATCACCTCTGCTGAAAGGATATGCCCTTTTGTCGAGTACTATTCCAAAGGCTCTCTGCATAGAATTTCAGTGAGGTGATGGCTGTGAGGGAGACGCTTCGTGCCAAAGGAAGAAAGCTCACATTCCGTGAAAGCGTAGTAACAGTTACAGCCGGAAAACATATCTATCTTGAAAACTGCCGGCGTATACTTGAATATAACGATATTCGCATAGTGGTGGAGCTTACGGATTATCAGCTTCACATATGGGGCAGCGGACTTTATGCAGACAGCTGCTCTGCTGATACTCTGGATATATACGGGGATATTCAGTCTATTGAGTGGATAGGGAAAGGAGCCGGCAGGCATAATGGAAAAAAAGCATAGATTAGAGCGTCTCTTTAGAGGTTGGGTAAACGTTGCGGTGGACACATCCGTTGGATATAATTTTATAAATGCTCTGCGCAGCAAAGGCATAGTCTGCCGGAATCAGAACTGTAAGGGCAATGAACTCAGATTTACAGTGCGGCGGCGAGATACAAAGCGTCTGCGGATAATTGCTGCTGAAATCGGAGCTTCACCTGAACTGAAAGAGGAATTTTCGCTGCCCTTTATACTGCACAAGTATCGCCGCAGGTTCGGTGTGCCGATAGGTTTGCTTATGGGAGCAGCTCTGCTTGTGTATACGGCAAATGTGGTAATGGTCATAGAAATTGTTGGGAATGAGAATGTCAGCGATGAGGAGATACTTACAGTTCTTGAGGAATGTTCTGTAAAGAGGGGAGTTTTTATAGGCGATGTGGACTTTTACAGAAGTGAGCTTTATGTGAGGGCAGCCTTTGATGAGATAGCGTGGGTGGGCATAAGACACACTGGTAACCGGATAGTAGTAGAGATAATGGAAAGCAGTCCAAAACCGGAAACTATCGATAAGCGTGTGCCATGCCATATTGTATCGGGGAAAACTGCTCAGATAACGAAAACAAGCGTTACCAGCGGTCAGCTTACACACAGCACTGGCGATGCAGTTAAAGAGGGCGAAGTGATAGTCAGCGGCATATGGGCGGATGAATACGGTCATATGACTTTTACTCACGCTGCTGCGGATATCACTGGTATATACGAAGAGGAGCAGACATTTTTCTGCAATTCGATTCAGACGACACGTGATTTTACAGGCAATGAAACAGAAAGGCGTGTGCTCGATCTGTTTTCTATAAGAATACCGCTCAACTCTTCGGAAAATACATACGACGACTACAATAAGCGGACAGAAGTCACGCCTCTTACATTATTTGGCAAAGAACTCCCAATAAGTCTTGAACGCACTGTTTTTATGGAATACGGTACTGAGGAAATAACTCTAACCGAGGAGGAGATGCAGAAAAACCTGAAAGAACAGCAGGAGAGATATGAGGCAAATTTTCTCACAGACTGCCGAATTATCCAGACGAAAACGAAATATACAAAAAAAGAGACTGCCATGATACTGACAGTCTCTTATGTAATTGAAGGTGAAATAGGTATGGAAAAAGAGCTGTTTCTGAAAGATAACAGAAAGCCTTATGTAGCAAGCCGCAAAAAGCAGGAAAATTAGTCCAGGAAATCCTTGACCTTCTTGCTGCGGCTGGGATGGCGGAGTTTACGGAGAGCCTTTGCCTCTATCTGGCGAATACGTTCTCTGGTGACCTCAAACTCTTTGCCCACTTCTTCAAGGGTGCGTGAACGCCCGTCTTCCAGACCAAAGCGGAGTCTGAGAACCTTTGCCTCCCGATCGGTGAGGGTGTCGAGTACTTCATTGAGGGTTTCCTTGAGCATTGTGAGCGAAGCGGCATCTGCCGGTTCGGGAGCGTCGTCATCTGGTATGAAATCGCCCAGATGGCTGTCTTCTTCTTCGCCGATAGGAGTTTCAAGAGAAACTGGATCCTGAGCGATACGCATTATCTCACGTACACGTTCAGCAGGCATTTCAAGCTTATCAGCGATCTCCTCGGGAGACGGGTCGTGTCCGGTTTCGTGGAGAAGCTGGCTTGAGACCTTTTTGACCTTGGTGATAGTTTCTACCATATGAACGGGTATACGGATAGTTCTTGCCTGATCGGCAATAGCACGGGTGATGGCTTGACGTATCCACCATGTAGCGTATGTGGAGAACTTGAACCCCTTTGTGTAGTCAAATTTTTCAACTGCCTTCAGCAGACCAAGGTTACCCTCCTGTATAAGGTCGAGGAACTGCATACCTCTGCCCACATATTTTTTTGCTATGCTTACGACAAGACGGAGGTTTGCTTCGGACAAACGTTTTTTTGCAGCCGGATCGCCATCAGTCATACGCTGAGCGAGTTCAGTTTCCTCGTCTGGAGTCAGCAGCGGAACACGTCCGATTTCTTTGAGATAGATTTTGACGGGATCATCAATTGCAATACCCTCAGTTGAAAGGGAAGCCTCAAGATTTTCCATCAGGTCGATAGAGTCCTCAGCGGGAACGTCATCAATTACGGCGATATTCATGTGTTCACATGAATCATAGAAGGCATTTATCTGATCGGCGTCAAAGTCCATTTCATCAAGAGCATCGCTGATTTCCTTAGTTGTGAGTTTACCGGATGCCTTGCCCTGTTCAAGGAGCTTTTCAATGGTAGTCTTTGTAGTTTCCATAGCATTATTCCTTTCACCGCAGGAAGCGGATTTGTTAAATATGAAGGTCATTGTTTTTTCTTCTGTTCCACAAGACGAAGTAAGTCGTCATTGCTTTCAGGATTGATATTTATGTCATTGCAGATGGTTTTTAAACAGTCGTCTGCTGTCTGTTCATTGGAGGGTATGTTCCTCTGGGACGCTAAAATTTTAGATAAATGTCCCATTTCATCTGTCGAAAGGCTTTCGCCCATAGCAGATAGTGAATACGTTGAGTTGGCGCTGTATAGGGTCTGCATTACACTTATGACTTTACTGAAAAAAGAAGTAGTATTATTTGCACCCGATAGCTTTTCATTTATTGCTTCAAAATTTTCCGGATGGCACAGCAGATATCCAAGCAGCATTTCTTCAGCTTTTTCGAGATGACGCTGGTGTTCGCCTTCTGGGGTACGCATTTGAAGCGGAGCAGCCTTTTGCTTTATTGTATCCCATTCATTTTTCTTTTGCTTTTTTCGTTCAGTGCGGCTGAAGCGTTCTATCTGTTCTCGCAGAACATCGGGCGATATTTCTGCCTCAGCAGCAGCCTTGGAAATATAAACGTCCCTTGTCAGCTTATTCGGAACGTTTGCTAACACTTCAACAAGACGATTGAGCCATTTTCCCTTGTCGCTGTCGTTTGAAAGCTCCAGACCGTATTTGCAGCGTTCCATTTGGAAAGCTATAGCGTCTGATGATTTTTCAAGTAGCAGCCGGAATCTGTCAGCACCAAATTTACGGATATACTCGTCGGGATCTTTAGCATTTTCTATCTGAAGTATCCTTGTGTTCAAGCCAACGTCATTAAAGTGTGCAATTGCCTTCTGAGTAGCTTTTTGTCCGGCGCTGTCACTGTCGTATGCAATTATCACTTCCGAGGCATACTGGGAAATTTTCCTTGCCTGATCAGCTGTTATAGCAGTTCCGAGTGTTGCGACCACATTAGAAAAGCCGGCTTGATTTATGGCAATGACGTCCATATAGCCCTCAGCTAGTATCATTATCTTGCTGCTTGAATCCTTTGCGAAATTGAGAGAAAAGAGGTTTCTGCCCTTGTCGAATACCGGAGTCTGTGATGTGTTTAGATATTTTGGGGTGCTATCGTCCATAACACGTCCGCCGAAACCTATTACGTTGCCTCTTGTATCGACGATAGGGAACATGACACGATTGCGGAAAACGTCGTATATACCGCCTTTTTTTGACCTATGACAGACACCGGCGGTGATTAGCTCTTCCTCAGAAAAGCCCTTTGACATAAGATGACTTGCGAGTAAATCCCATGCGTCCGGCGCAAAACCCAGACCGTATTTTTTAATAGTATCCGGAGTGAGACCTCGCTTTATTAAGTAGGCAAGACCGGTTTTGTTTGAACTTGCCAGATTGCGGTAGTAGAAGTTTGCAGTTTCTCTATTGATCTCGAATGTTCTTGCACGTGTACGGGAGCGCTTGGCATCTTCCTTGCTTTCTGGGATCACAAGGCCT